>NZ_CAWQJR010000001.1:0-148417 GCF_963894935.1 Xenorhabdus sp. PB61.4 | reverse complement strand
ATAGCCAGAAAACTGCTTTCTCATACGTTGGGCATTTTTGCTAATTTTAAACAAGGTAAAAGACAACGCGACTGGCTTCAACAAGCTAACGTTATAAAGTGTTAAAGTCGAGCATCGCGTTATATTACCAATTATATAATTCCCAAAACCCCGGCTTCTGCTACCTCGCCCTTTACCAGTTTCTCCGTGGCGCCGTCATAATAAATTTCACCATCCACAATCAGCAGAGAACGCGGGGCGATTTTAGCGGCATCATCAAGATTATGGGACACCATCAGTAAAGTCAGTTTCCGATCTCTGCATACCTGATCCAGTAATTCCAGCATTTCATTACGTAAGGCGGGGTCGAGAGCAGAAAAAGGTTCATCCAGCAATAAAATAGGCTGCTGACGCACTAAACAGCGCGCCAGTGCCGCCCGCTGGCGTTGCCCACCAGAAAGCTGCGCAGGCAGGCGGTTCAGATATTCCGTCAGTGATACCTGCGATGCAATTTGTTGCAGTGTTTGCTGCTGTTGAACACTTAATTTAAGGCCGGGGTGTAAACCCAGACCGATATTCTGCTCAATAGTTAAATGGGAAAACAGATTATTTTCCTGAAACAGCATGGATACCGGGCGATTGGAAGGGGATGTATTGGTATGGTTTTCGCCATTCAGCCGGATATCACCGTGTTCTGCGAACTGAAAGCCTGCGATTAAACTTAATAATGTACTTTTACCCGCACCACTCGGGCCGAGGATAGCAATGCGCTCGCCCGCCTCAATACTGACGTTGAAATGCATGGCGATTTGTTCATAGGTATAAGTCACATTTTCAAGTTTAATCATGGCGTCGGCCCGGTAATTGTTCAAGCACGCTGAACAAAATAAAACAGAGGAACAAAAGCAGGAAAGCAGTTACTGCGCCATCCTGACTGCGGTATGCCCCGATTTGCTGATAGAGATAGAAAGGCAGGGTACGGAAATTTTCGTCACCAAATAACGCCACAATGCCAAAATCCCCGATTGATAGCACACTGGCAAAAGCCAGTGCCTGTGCCAGCGGGATTTTCAGGGCCTTAAGCTCTATCCAGCGCAGACGATTGAATCCCTTAATATTCAGGGAGTGGCATAACGGGTTGTAGCGCACTGCCAGATCGCGCATTGGGTTATCCAGTACTTTTAACGCATAGGGAATTGCTATTAAGGCATTGGTCAGGATAACCAGCCCGTAAGGAGAATCAGGTAACCCGGTGGTATTATTCAGTAAAATGAAAAAGCCAGTCGCAAGCACAATACCCGGCATCGCCAGAATCAGTAAGCCACTGCTTTCCAGCGCCTGTCCCCAGCGCGATAAATGACGTAGATATAATTCGCGGCTGCTCCATAACAGCATCATCGTCAGGAAGATACACAATAACCCCGCTCCCAGTGCGATAACAATGGAGGTTGTGAACGCCTGCCATAATTCGGGTTTACTGAGAACATCTAACACTGCGCTGTTCAGCCCATCCATGATGACCGCCAGTAATGGCGGGAGCAGAAGCAGTAATGCGATAGTGATAAGCAATCCGTCACATAACTTTCTCAGCCAGGAATCCTGTGGGTTACGCCATTGTTGCTGATGCCCATAATCTACCGAAAGTATGCCTTTAAGCTTTTGGCTCAGTAACACCAGACCAAGACAGCAAAAGAGCTGGATAAGTGCGAGCAGGGCGGCCTGACCCAGATCGTAGTCATACTTGATGGCCTGATAAATAGAGAGCTCAATCGTAGTTGCAGAAGGGCCGCCGCCTAATGTCAGTACGGTGGCAAAGCTGGCAAAGCACAGCATGAAAATCAGTGCGCCTGTTGGCAAAATCTGGCGGCGCAGGTAAGGCCATTCGACAAAGCGAAAATGTTGCCACTCACTCATACCAAGCTGAGCTGCAAGCTGCCGTTGTTCTATTGCAATATTTTCCAGTGACTGGAGTAATAAGCGTGTAGCCATCGGCATATTGAAGAAAATATGTGCCAGTAAAATACCCTGAAGGCCGTAAGGAGTGAAATGGTATTCAATTCCTATCCACTGGCAAAAACTGGCCAGCCAGCCAACACGTCCGTAAACAGTCAGTATGCCAAACAGAGCGACTAAAACCGGCAGAACCAGCGTCATGGCACACAGGCGTAGGAAAAGCGTTCTGCCCGGAAAGCGGCGGCGATAGAGCGCTCTGGCCAGAAATATAGCGGGTATCACCGAGAATAAGGCGGATAAAAATGCCTGCCAGAAAGTAAAACGAATCACATGCCATAAATAGCTGTCATTCAGAAATACCTGCCAGTGACTTTCAGGTGCATAAAACATTTCCGGCGCATAAAACAACAGAACGCCAAAAGCGGAAAGCGCAATGAGGAGCAACAGGCCGGAGGCAATCACCCCCGGCAATAACCAACCCGCGATTAACGGCTTACAGCACTTTGCCATGTACGGATCCATTGTGTACGGTGTTTTGCTACTTCATCTGCGTTGAATTGCAGGGATTTCTCTGGCACAGGCAGTTGTTTGAACACTTCTGGCAGAGGAATATCAGTAACAGGATACATCCATTGCGTGGTCGGAAGAACTTGCTGGAATGCTGGAGAGAGCATGAATTGCATGAATTTCTGAGCCAGTTCAGGCTGCTTGCTTGAAGCCAGCTGTGCAGCAACTTCAACCTGTAAATAGTGCCCCTCATCGAATATGGCTGCGGCGTAATTATCCTTTTTCTCGGACATGATGTGATAGCCCGGTGAGGTGGTATAGCTGAGCACCATATCGCCTTCTCCTTTCAGGAATAACCCGTAAGCCTCACTCCAGCCTTTAGTTACCGTCAGCGTTTTTTTGGCAATGTTCTGCCACTCTTGTGCGGCTTTATCACCATAAAGTTCCTGTATCCAGAGTAAAAAACCTAAGCCGGGGGTACTGGTGCGCGGGTCCTGATAAATAATCTTCCAGTTCTGATGGCTGTTAATAAGTTCAGCCATGCTTTTTGGGGGATTAGGCAGGGTGTTTTTATTGTAAATAAAAGCAAAATAACCGTAATCATAGGGAATAAAAGTACTGTTATTCCAGGTGAAAGGCAGTTTTAATTTTGTGGTATCAATGCTGACAGGGGTGAATAGCCCTGTCTGTTGGGCAGACTGAATCAGGTTATTATCTAAACCCAGAACGATATCAGCCTGAGTTTTTTTACCTTCCATTCTTATACGGTTCAGTAAAGAAACACCATCCTCCAGCGCAACGAGTTTTAATTCACAGTCACACTCGGATTCAAAAATTTTTTTAATAGCCGGGCCTGCTCCCCACTCGGAGGCAAACGAATCATAAGTATAAACAGTCAGTGTAGGCTTAGCCTGTGCTGCCTGAGCAAAGGCACATGCTGAAACCGATAATGCACTGATTGCGATAAACCGGGAAAATAAACGCTTAAACACTTTGCTCTCCTGTCGTTATTAATAGTAATTGTTAATAATCGTTATTAGCACTCATAATTAAATAAGTGACCAGCAGATTGGTAAAGGATTTGAGAAAGTGTCTGATAAAATGACTGCTATATATCAATGAATAGTGGCTCAAATCCCTACGCCGGTACCAACCGGATCAGGTTCTACGGGTTTGCTCTCAGCGATGTTGTCCGACAACAATCGCACCCCGTTGAGATGAGCGTATTGTAGAGGCTAAAGCAGTGACTGCAAAGCCTCATTAATATATCTGACTTCTTTCTGACTATTTTTTCTGATTTATTGGCTGTGCTCACATTCCTGCTATCGTTTTATCAATAGGCGGGGATCCGCGTTCCAAAGGGGTGTTTTCTTACCGCCGGGATGCAATTCTAAATCCATTGGGTATAGAGGTTTACCGCTTGAGGGGAGTGTGAAACAATTAGCTATCTTTTCAAATTCGTTTTATCGAGAGGTAGTCTGGTGATCGATGATGATGGCTACCGCCCGAATGTAGGAATTGTAATTTGTAATCGTCAGGGGCAGGTTCTGTGGGCCCGCCGTTATGGACAGCATTCATGGCAGTTCCCCCAGGGAGGTATCAATCCGGGAGAATCGCCAGAGCAAGCGATGTATCGTGAGTTGTTCGAAGAAGTTGGTTTAAGTCGCAAAGATGTACGGGTTTTAGCCTCCACCCGTAGCTGGTTGCGTTACAAATTACCCAAACGTTTGGTGCGTTGGGATACAAAGCCCGTTTGTATAGGGCAAAAGCAACGCTGGTTTTTATTGCAGCTGCTTTGCAGTGAAAAAGAGATTAATGTGCAGCGCAGTAGTACACCAGAATTTGATGGTTGGCGGTGGGTGAGTTATTGGTACCCTGTCAGGCAGGTTGTTTCCTTTAAACGGGATGTGTATCGCCGTGTGATGAAAGAGTTTTCCTCCATCGTGATGCCGGTACAGGAATCAGCGCCACAACCCTACTCAGCCTATTATCGTCGTAGAAGAAGTTAGGTAATTGTTATGCTCATGCGCTTACGGGAAATTGTTGAAAAGGTTGCGATGGCAACGAATTTATCGGAAGCGCTTGAGCTGTTAGTTAATGAAACCTGCTTAGCAATGAACACGGATGTTTGTTCTATTTATCTGGCCGATCATCAGCGCCAGCGTTATTACCTGATGGCAACCCGGGGGTTGAAGAAACCGGGAAAGCGCACGGTCAGCCTCTCCTTTGACGAAGGTGTTGTGGGTGAGGTCGGGCGCTTGTCAGAGTTAATCAACCTTGCTGATGTACGTGATCACCCCAGCTTCAAATATATTCCTCAGGTAAAAGAAGAAAATCTCCGGGCCTTTTTAGGTGTTCCGATCATCTACCGCCGCCAATTGCAGGGGATTCTGGTCGTTCAGCAAAATGAGCGGCGATCGTTTGATGAAAGTGAAGAGTCCTTTATGGTGACTCTTGCCATGCAATTGGCCGCGATCCTTGCTCAGGCCCAGGTTCGTGGATTAACAAGTCAGTATTGTCAGACCCACATCAAAGCACTGGCGGTCTCTCAGGGGATTGCTATGGCTCAGGGCTGGCAGGATTGCTCCCAGCCATCACTTGAACAGGTATCTGAAGCGTTAACACTCGACTATCAGGCAGAACGTTCCCGCCTGACCCGTGCGCTTGAGCAGGCAACAGCAGAATGTCGCCGGATAAGTAAACGCTTTACCGCCAGCTCGCAGAAAGAAAGTGCCGCTATTTTTGATCTCTATTCCCACTTACTGAATGACCCGAAACTTAAACAGGATCTGTTTCACTCGGTTGATAATGGTTTTATTGCAGAGTGGGCGGTAAAAAGTGTTGTGGAGAAATATGCGGAACAATTTGCCAATCTTCAGGATGCCTATATGCGGGAAAGGGCTTCTGATTTACGAGCGCTCGGGCAGCGGTTGCTCTTTCATCTGGACGATGATTTTACTGGCAATAGCCAGTGGCCAGAGCGTTTTATTCTGGTGGCAGATGAACTCAGCGCTAACTTACTGGCTGAAATTCCGCAGGATAAGCTGGTGGGTGTTATTGTGCGTGATGGGGCAACTCATTCACATTCTGCAATCTTAGTCAGGGCGATGGGAATACCGGCGATCATGGGCGCTGATATTCATCCCGAATTGCTGCATAACCGAATGTTGATTCTGGATGGTTATCGGGGAGAATTTTTCATTGATCCAGAGCCGCTGGTTGTTCAGGAATATCGCCAGATCATCGAAGAAGAGCAGGTTCTCAGTAAACTGGCTGAAGGCGGGCAGCAACAAAAAGCCCGGCTTAAAAGTGGAGAGAGAGTACGGGTTCAGCTTAATGCAGGGCTGAGCCTGAAATATGAGCAACAAATAGGCGATAGTATTGATGGCGTCGGGTTGTATCGTACTGAGATCCCTTTTATGCTGCATAGCGGTTTCCCATCAGAAGATGAACAGAGAAATCGCTATCAGGAAATGCTGACACTTTTCCCTGACAAATCAGTTGTGTTGAGAACACTGGATATTGGCGCTGACAAACATCTTCCGTATATGCCTATTCATGAAGAAAACCCTTGTCTTGGCTGGCGAGGGATTCGCATAACACTGGATCAGCCGGAAATATTTTTGATCCAGCTTAGGGCGATGTTGAAAGCGAATATATCGACCGGAAATCTGAAAATATTGTTACCGATGGTAAGCTGTATTGAAGAGATTGATGAAGCCAAAAAACTGATCAACAGGGCAAAGACAGAAGCTGAACAATCTGCTGGCACAACCATTGCGATGCCACAAATTGGCGTCATGGTAGAAGTGCCCTCTCTGATCCTGCTGTTACCACAATTGAAGAAACGGGTTGATTTTATCTCTATTGGTACCAACGACTTAACCCAGTATTTACTTGCGGTGGATCGTAATAATACCCATGTTGCTTCTTTGTATGACAATCTTCATCCGGCAATGATTAAGGCCTTAAAACAGATTGTTGATGAAAGTCAGCGCATTGGTTTACCCGTTAGTGTTTGTGGGGAAATGGCGGGTTTGCCGATGGGGGTGCTGATATTAGTTGGTTTGGGTTATCGTTGCCTGAGCATGAGCGGCCGGAGTATTCCACGAATTAAATACCTATTACATCATTTAGATTCCGCAGAACTGAGTTATTTTATTCAGGAAATCCTGAGAGCAGAAACCACCCAACAGGTGAAAGAAATCTGTTCTGCTTTTATGGAAACCCACGGCCTTGGTGGGCTGGTGCGTGGTGGCATTTAGCCGCCCATGCTATTATTTACCATTGTTATTTAAGGTGATCGGTTATTTACGGTGATCTGTTATTTACAATGATCTGCCTTAGGGCATTCACACAACATTATTTTTAGTGGGGAACGATGAGCACTAGCTATCTGGCATTTCCTAATATTGATCCGGTCATATTCTCAATCGGGCCGGTATCACTTCACTGGTACGGTTTTATGTATTTGGTTGGCTTTGTTTTTGCCATGTGGCTGGCAAATCGTCGGGCAGCAAAACCAAATAGTGGCTGGGAGAAGAACGAGGTAGAAAACCTGCTGTATGCGGGGTTTGTCGGGGTATTCCTCGGCGGGCGTCTCGGGTATGTTCTGTTCTATAACCTCCCGGTGTTTATGGAAAACCCTCTGTATCTGTTTAAGGTCTGGGATGGCGGGATGTCTTTCCACGGCGGGCTTATCGGTGTTATTTGTGCCATGTGGTGGTTCTCCCGCAGGACTAAGCGCCACTTCCTGCAAACTGCCGATTTTGTTGCTCCACTGGTTCCTTTTGGCTTAGGGATGGGGCGCATTGGTAACTTTATCAATGGCGAACTGTGGGGGCGTGTTACGCTTGATACACCGTGGGCAATGTTGTTCCCCGGCTCCCAAAGTGAAGACATCGCACTGGCAACTAAAGACCCTTCTTTATGGCCTATTCTGGAAAAATATGGTGTTCTGCCCCGTCATCCTTCACAACTGTATGAGATGGTACTGGAAGGCATTGTCCTGTTTATCATCCTTAATTTATTTATCCGTAAATCACGCCCGATGGGAAGCGTCTCAGGATTATTCCTGATAGGTTACGGTGCATTCCGCATCATCGTTGAGTTTTTCCGCCAGCCTGATGCGCAGCTCGGATTATTTGATGGGATCAGCATGGGTCAGATCCTTTCGATACCAATGATTTTAGTCGGGATATTGATGATGATATGGGCCTATAAACGTCCCAGCAACAATAACACCGGCAACAATACGCGAAAAAATATGCAGAAAGACAAGGTACAAGAGGCAAAATGAAACAGTATCTGGATTTAATGAAAAAAGTGCTGGAAGAAGGCACAGCAAAAGATGACCGCACAGGCACAGGAACACTTTCGATCTTTGGTCATCAGATGCGTTTCAATTTGCAGGAGGGCTTTCCGCTGGTGACAACCAAGCGCTGCCATCTTCGTTCCATCATTCATGAACTGTTATGGTTTCTGAATGGTGATACTAATATCAAATACCTGCATGAAAATGGCGTCAGTATCTGGGACGAATGGGCTGATGAAAATGGTGATTTAGGGCCGGTTTATGGTAAGCAATGGCGCTCATGGGGCGCACCGGATGGCCGTCAGATTGATCAGCTGACCAACGTTATTGAACAGCTGAAAAGTGACCCGGACTCGCGTCGGATCATCGTTTCCGCCTGGAATGTCGGAGAACTGGATAAAATGGCACTGGCACCATGTCATGCTTTTTTCCAGTTCTATGTGGCAGATGGCAAACTGTCCTGCCAGCTTTACCAGCGCTCCTGTGATGTTTTCCTGGGGCTACCATTCAACATCGCCAGCTACGCATTGTTGGTGCATATGATGGCTCAGCAGTGTGATCTGGAAGTGGGTGATTTTGTTTGGACGGGTGGTGATACTCACCTTTATAACAACCACATGGAACAGACGAAGCTCCAACTGAGCCGCGAACCGCGCGCATTGCCGAAACTGGTTATCAAACGTAAGCCAGCATCGTTGTTTGATTATCGATTCGAAGACTTTGAAATCGAAGGCTATGACCCGCATCCGGGTATTAAAGCACCGGTTGCAATCTAATTCTGACTTAATTCAGTCAGTAAAAATAATTACTTATTTTTTCCATCCCCGTTTTGGGGATGGAAATATTCTTTTATATTTAGATATCATCGGATAAGTAAATCGGTAAAGAAAAAACCAATTTAATAAATTATCATTTCTGGAAAACCTGAATACCCTCACAGAAGAAATAAATTAACGAGAAAGTGACAAAGATATACCTCATGGATTTCAAGATGCATCACAGCCAATAAAGAGTGAGAGTTTTTGAAATGAAAAGTAAATCTATTGAAAAAAAAGTGGAAAGTTTTTCGGAGGATATATTTCACGCCTGTTCAATGAAAGTACCGTCAAGTAGTGAAAAAATACGATTGCAACATGGAGAGCATGGCGGAAGTTGTGTTTTTTTCAATCCGACTGGTACCGATACCCGTTTTGGTTTAACTGACGGGATAAATGGCACAATGTATCTGGCGAGTGATCCCCTGACGGCAATGAAAGAAGTATTTCAGGGGAAGCTGGGGATTCGGGAATCTGATCTGGAAAATTTCTATATCGGTATTGTTGTCATCGAAAAGGATTTGAAGCTTCTTGATACAACAAAATTAATAAAGAAAACCTCGTTGACACTTAACGATATGACCACATCATCCCGGAAAACAACCCAATTATTGGCTAAAAAAGTCCATGTAGCCGGGCTGAATGGTATCAAATTTTCTTCTAACGTGACGACTGAAGAATGTTTTGCTCTATGGCATGATGTTCCTGATGGAACTGGGATTGCAGTCACTAAAGCGCATTCTATACAGCGCCTTAGTGAATTTGAATATCAGGGGAAATCCGTGGCAGATATTCTGGTAGAGCAATTAGGAATCCCGGTAGAAGAAGGCTGATATTGGAATTTATAGAATATACAGACAGGCAGGGGAAAATTATCCCCTTTTCCTGATTATGCAGCATCCTGAGAGCCATATAAGTGAACAAGATGATGCAATTCCTGCATAACGGCATCAGATGCCCCCTCTTGTAATAACTGGGCAACGCTAAATTCTTTTCCTTCTGGAAACATGCCATTCAATGCAGTATTACGCTTCTCCATAAAGAACGAATATTGCAGACGATCACTAAACCCTCTCTCTTTCAGTAAAGGCAGTAATTGACCGATTCCTTTTAATACACCTTTATTAGAAATCTTGCTGTTATCAGTAAACTGAAATACTGGAAAATAAAATTCCCCATCAATATTTAGTGCTAATAGTTTTCCTGCATCTTTCCAATTTTTAACAGTCACTTTCGATACACCTAATTGTTTGGCAGTTTCTGCGGATGAAAGCACCCCGCCATCTTTTTTCAGGGTTTCCATGAAAATGAGCTTGCTTTTTAAGCGGCGTAATAGCGTTTTCTTTTCAGGAGTAATTTCTTCTATTGCCATCGCCTTAGTTGTGCTGGCCAGAACTTCAAACATGAACTCAACATCACTCTTTCCCAATACACGCTTATCGATATGGGCCTGACCTGAGGTAAATGCTTTTCTTATGATGTCAGAAACAGTTGCAATGCGGTCTATCACTACATCAGTGTCGTTGTAATCACGGGCCTGGGCATAAGTGCTCATTTGATACTCCTTATGTAAGTTGCATCTTGAAATATGCAGAGGATAGCTGTTTTATTAACGATTTTATATTTAGCATAGTATATTAAATCATTAATATGAGCAAATTTTAATCAGTTGTGTCATTGTTGCAACTGTGCGGAAATGGTTTTACTCACATCCCAGATGTACGATGATTCCAGAGTCTCTTGATAATATTATCGAGTAGGCTCGCAAATAAAATGTAACCTCGCAATTTACTGATTTCTTTCCTCAAATCCTCTCGCATAAATAGAAACTGACGCTTTTACTCTCTTTCGGATTGAATATATTTTGCCTGTCGGAATGAATTGCGGCATAGGCTGAATACTGATGGGTAATAAACAAAATGGATTCACGCTATTAGAACTGTTGGTAGCAATGGTTTTAGTTTCTATGAGTCTGCTCTGGGGGCTGTATAGCTGGGGAAATTATCAGAACAGCTTGCACTTACAATCGGCAGCGCAGAATGTGCTGTCGTTTATGGAAAGGCAGCAGGCTCTGGCTAATTATCAGAATCAGGAACGGACATTATGGCTGGTGGCCGGGCCGCCCTGGTGTTTAGTTTCATCAGTCACTAAAAACAGTGATTGCCATGAAGGTGAGGGAGAACGGGTTAGTTCTCCCCATGATGATGTGTTTCTGGCATCAGCTACCAACCACCGAATTGATTTTTATGGTATCCGGAATACTGCAATGCCAGCCAGCTTTGTGCTGGCAAATGCAGCCGGAGAAATAAGTGTTGTGATCTCAGGACGGGGCAGGATCAGAACATGCAGTAATAATCTAAATCAGCTGCCTGATTGTGAGGGAATAAAAAACCTATGAACTGGGCTATTGGTTATTACAGGCAAAAACAGTCAGGTTTTTCCCTGTTGGAAGTGTTAGTTGCCATGTTGGTTGGTAGTGTCATTTTTATTGCGATGGCAAAAACCTATCCGGTTTTATCGAGTCAGATACTCGATCTTTATCGTCAGTATCGTCTTCATTATCTGATCAACCGCGTGGCTCATATGATGGAAAAAGATCTCCGGCGAGCGGGTTATTGCCTGAACAGAAAACAATGTAAAGGGGAACCGCTGGTGATCCAAAATAAACAGGCTGAATCCACAAGCTCCTGCTTTATTACCGCTTTTGATCTTAATTTAAATAATCGCTGGGAAGAACCTGAACATGCAGCCTCTGAATTCTTCGGTTATCGGTTAAATAATCGCATTCTCGAATGGAAAAGAGGGGCAATAAACTGTCAGGACAATGGCTGGGAACGGTTTTTTGATCCCAAAGAGGTGAATATTGATAAGTTTCACCTTGAACAATCGCGGTCACTGCATGGAGTAATATTTATCACGTTATCCATCAAGGCCAGTTGGGTGAAATCTCCTTCTATTATTCATCATTACCGCACCACAATCCGGTTGCGTAATATCAGGAAATAATTCGGTGAATCAACACAGGTATTCAAGATGCGAACAGCAAAGCGGAAATGCCTTATTGATCTCTATTCTTATGATGCTGACATTAAGTTTGATGACGCTGAAAGCACTTCATTATCAACAGGAAAACGCCATGTTAATGATGTTTGATGAACAACGGTATCTGAATGCTTTTCAGCATGCAGAATCATCTCTGGCGTGGGGAAAAGTCCAATTATGGCCGCTTGAGTCGCAGAAACTGGAAAACTGGTACTGTTTACAAAAGCCCGGTTCTTATCTGAAAAGCTGCCTCCGGCACTTTGAGGACAATCTTTTTCTGTTAAAGGGAACAGCGCAGTTTTCCGCAGGAGAACAGCTTGAGTTTTATCAATGGATGAAACGGATGAAACATTTAAATCGGGATACACTTATTCCTATTGAAAGTGGCTGGCTGGATTTTTGCCCTGTGACCCAGGCTGCTTTTTGTTTATGAACGTTATTTATGAAAATCGTTTATGAAAATAGCCCCGATAAACCAGAAAAATAACCGACAGAGTGGCATAAGTTTACCGGAGGTTATGGTGGCATCTGTGGTGTTCGCTATCTCCCTGTTAGGTTTGATGCGTTACCATCAGGCGCTGTCATCAAATTTTCAGCAGTACTGGCTGCAACTCAAGGCAGTAAAGCTGGCACATGAACAATTGGAACGATATGAATTATCAGAAGGCAAACCTCCACGGGATGAAACAGCGCCACAACAAGGGTGGGAAACTGAGTTTCAGCAGGAATTTGAATTATCGGGGTGCTACCGGATAACGGTGAAGGTGACAAAAGGCTATAATCCTTCAGGTAAATTAGAACGCTGGTTTTGTGCAGGTGGGAGTATTGATGTTTACAGTTTATCATTCAAATCAACTTGATCTTCTGAAGGAGTTGATGACGAGATTTATTGGGGAAAACCCTCTCGCCAACCCATTTGACAAAGAAGTGATTCTGGTTCAAAGCCCCGGTATGTCGCAGTGGCTACAAATTCAGTTGGCTGAAAGACTGGGGATTGCAGCAAATATCGAATTTCCACTGCCGGCAACGTTTATCTGGCAAATGTTCACCGTGGTATTACCGGACGTTCCGAAAGAAAGTGCATTTAGCAAAGATGCTATGAAATGGAAACTGATGACACTTTTACCTGGTCTGTTAACAGAACCTGAATTTATAGCACTTAGGCATTATCTTGATCAGGATAACGATAAACGCAAAATTCACCAATTGGCTGGCAGGGTAGCTGACCTGTTTGACCAGTATCTGGTTTATCGTCCGCAATGGCTGGAAAGCTGGGAAAAAGGGCAACTTGTTGAAGGGCTGAGCGCCAGTCAGGAGTGGCAAAAACGGCTATGGGTTGCACTGAACGAATATACCCTTCAATTACAGCAGCCTATGTGGCATCGTGCTAACTTATATAGCCGGTTTATTTCAACGCTGGAAGAGGGCAATTTTCCACGGGAAAAACTGCCTTCACGGGTTTTTATCTGTGGCATATCCTCCCTGCCACCCACTTATATGCAGGTAATTAAGGCGCTGGGGCAACAGATTGATATCCACCTGATGTTTACCAATCCATGCCAATATTATTGGGGGGATATTCAGAGTTATACATTTCTCGCCAGACTGAACAGCCGTAAACCTAAACATTATCGAACTCAGCAATATCTGGAGCGGTTCCGGGATCCAGATAATGCCCCTTCTCTTTTCAACGAAGAAGGCGAACAGGAACTGAGTAACCCGTTACTGGCATCATGGGGAAAACTGGGCCGAGACAATCTTTATCTGTTGTCACAGCTGGAGCCAGATGCTGATATTCATGGTTTTGTTGAACAGGAACCGGGCTGCCTTTTACATCAGATTCAGCGTGATATTCTGGACCTTGAAGATCATGCCCAGATTGGTTCAACAGATAATACATTCAACAATAGCCTGAAAAAACGTCCGATTGATCGAAAAGATCGCTCTGTGTCTTTTCACTCATGCCATAGCCCACAAAGGGAAGTCGAGGTTTTGCAGGATTATGTCCTGCGCCTGTTAGATGAAAATCCTTCTCTGACGCCACGGGATATTATTGTGATGATGGCGGATATCGACAGTTATACGCCTTATATTCAGGCTGTATTCGGTAATGCCCCGAGTGAACGTTATATTCCTTTTGCTATTTCTGACCGTAAAGCCCGTCAGGCACATCCGGTATTACAGGCTTTCATTACTCTGCTGGATTTACCTCAAAGCCGTTTTACCGCCGAGCAGGTATTGGCACTACTGGAAGTCCCGGCACTGGCCGGTAAATTTTCAATTCAGGAAGAAGGACTGCGTTTATTACGTCGTTGGGTAAAAGAATCGGGGATCTGTTGGGGGCTGGACGATGACAATATTGAAGCGTTGTCCCTGCCTGCGACAGGGCAGAATACCTGGCATTTTGGCCTGACACGTATGCTATTGGGTTATGCAATGGATAGCCATGCGGGGCCGTGGAATGATGTTTTACCTTATGATGAATCCAGCGGATTGGCAGCAGAACTTGCTGGGCAACTGGCTGAATTTCTGATGGAGCTAAACCGCTGGCGCAAGATCCTGAGTGAAGAACAGCCTCTGGCGGACTGGCTCGGTATTTGTCCACAATTGCTGGAAACCTTTTTTATTGCGGATAATGAAACAGAACTGGTATTGGCATTGATTACCCAGCAATGGCAGAAAGTGGTAGAAAATGGCCTGTATGCGCATTATGACCAGAAAATACCGCTGGTATTGTTGCGTGATGAACTGGCACTTCGTTTTGATGATGAAAAAATAAGCCAGCGTTTTCTGGCGGGGTCACTGAATTTCTGTACCCTGATGCCCATGCGTTCTGTTCCTTTTAAAGTTGTTTGCCTGCTGGGAATGAATGATGGGGTTTATCCGCGAACTATTCCGCCACTGGGTTTTGATCTCATGGCAGAAAAAAGCCAGAGAGGTGATCGGAAACGGCGTGATGATGACCGCTATCTGTTTCTGGAAGCCTTGATCTCAGCAGAAGAATGTCTTTATGTCAGCTATATCGGTAAATCAATCCGCGATGATAAAGAGTGCAATCCCTCCGTACTGGTGAATGAGCTGCTGGATTATATTTGCCAGAGTTGCCGCTTGCCGGAAGATGAGATGCTGAATGTTGATGACAGCGCAAAAAGGGTCAGAAACCATTTATTGCTCCAGCATACCCGTGTCCCTTTCGCGATAGAAAATTTTCAGCCTGAACATGAACAACAAAGTTATGCGGCGGAATGGCTGCCGGCGGCTAGTTTGCAGGGCGTTTCCCCGGTTTATTTTGGTCAGCCATTAGATTGTGACACCAGCGAAATAAAAGAGGTATCACTGGATGAGCTGGTGCGGTTCTATCGCCATCCGGTCAGGGCATTCTTCCAGCAAACACTGAAAGTCCATTTTATTATTGAAGAAACGGAACTGCCTGAAGAAGAACCCTTTGTATTGGATCACCTGCAACGTTATCAATTCAACCAACTATTGCTAAATATCCTGATTGAGCAGGAACAGCCTGAATCGCTGTTTTATCACCTGCGTGCATCTGGCGGGCTGCCACATGGCGCATTTGGGGAAGTTTACTGGCTTAATCAGTTGGAAGCGATGCAGTTACTGGCAGATAAGATCCGTGAAGAGAGAGTGGAGAGTTCTGTTATTGAGCTATGCTATGAGTTGGATACTGTCACTTTGACCGGAAAAGTGAATAAAGTTCAACCGGATGGAATTTTATGTTGGCGCCCGGCGAACTTAACTGCCAATGATGGTATCCAACTATGGATTGAACACCTAGCCTATTGCCTTTCTGGAGGAGACGGCGAAAGCCGCATATATGGAAGAGAAAACAGTGCATGGCGTTTTTCGCCATTATCGGTTAACGAGGCCAGAAATTATCTGAACCATCTGGTTGCGGGTTATTTTCAGGGAATGACTGAGCCTCTTCCCCTATTTTGCCGGAGTGGTTGGGCATGGCTTGAGGCTTGTTATGACAGGGAAAACCAGCAGATCGATTTTAGTGAAGAAACTCAGCAAAAAGCAGAAAGTAAATTAATGCTGCAATGGCTGGGAGCACAAGGAAAAAATGGTGAAATTAACGATGCATATACTCAAAGGGCATTCAGGCAGGTAGATCAATCATTTTGGGTTCGCATGAAACACGAGGTACAGAATTATTTGTTACCTATGGCGCACCATCTAAAAAAGACATAACAGGCAATAGGGAGAATATTAGGTAATGCCTAAACATGTTATTCGCATCATGACGATGCTTTTTTTATTTTTCTGGGAAGTCACCGTATATGCCAAACCGTCTTGGCTGACGTTACCGGAAACGATTCATAAAAGTGAACGTGACTCACGTGAATATCGCGCTATCCAACTGCAAAATGGTATGACAGTCCTGCTGGTTTCAGATGAAAAAGCGGTTAAGTCCCTGGCGGCTGTAGCACTTCCTGTCGGCCATATGGAGAACCCGGATAATCAGCTTGGGCTGGCCCATTATTTGGAACATATGGTGCTGATGGGGTCTAAACGCTACCCTCAGCCGGGCGGTTTTGCCGAGTTTTTGCAGAAAAACGGAGGAAGCCGTAATGCCAGTACTTCATCTAACAGAACCGCTTTTTATCTGGAAGTTGATAATAGTGCTTTAGCAGAGGCGACAGATCGTATGGCCGATGCGCTTGCCGAGCCTTTGCTGGATCCGGTTAATGCAGATCGTGAGCGTCATGCTGTTGATAATGAGATGACCATTGCCCGTGCAGGTGAAGGGCATCGAATCTGGCAGATCCGCTCAGAAACGCTTAATCCGGCCCACCCTAACGCCCGTTTTGCTGGTGGTAATCTGGAAACACTGAAAGATAAACCAGACAGTAAGTTACAGACGGCACTTGTGGATTTTTATCAGCGCTACTATTCAGCCAACCTAATGAAAGGGGTGCTGTATGGAAAACAGCCTATAGACAAACTGGCTCAAATTGCCGCAGAGACTTTTGGTCGTATTCCTAATCGGAATGCTTCAGTGCCTGCTATTACAGCCCCTGCGATAACGGAGAAGGAAGAAGGCATCATTATCCATTATGTGCCATCGAAACCGTACAAATCGTTGCAACTGGAATTCAGTATTCCTAATGAAATTGCTAATTTTCGCAGTAAAACAGAAGGTTATATTAGCTATCTGATTGAAAACCGCAGTGAAAATACTTTATCTGATTGGTTACTGAAACAAGGACTATCCGAAGGGATCAGCGCCAGTGCTAACCCAAATGTTGATGGTAATTCGGGTTCATTCAGTATTTATGTCGAATTGACTGACAAAGGCCTTCAACAGCGTGATCAGGTTATTGCGGCCATCTTTTCTTACATTAACCTGTTGAAGCAGAAAGGCATTCAACAGAGTTATTTTGATGAAATGGTTAAGGTATTCAATTTGTCATTCAAGTACGCATCAATCGTACGGGATATGAACTATATTGAGTCGTTAGCCGATACGATGCTGATAGTGCCGGTTTCCCATGTGCTGGATGCACCCTATCTTGCTGATAAATATAATCCTCAGGCCATTCTCAGACGATTGGATCAACTGACACCTGAAAATGCCCGCATCTGGTTTACCAGCCCGGAAGAGCCACACAACAAAGAAGCTTATTTTGTTCAGGCACCGTATCAGGTTAATAAAATCAGTCCAAAACAGCTTGAGGAATGGCAAAAACTTGAAAAAGGAATGTCATTTTCCTTACCGGAACTGAACCCTTATATTCCTGATAACTTAACTCTGATTAAAACATCGGGTAGCCAGAAACATCCCCGAATGATTCTGGAACAGCCTAATGTGCGTTTGCTTTATATGCCGAGCCAATATTTTGCTGATGAACCGAAAGCAAACATCGTGCTGGAGCTACGCAATGCTGATGGTATGAAAAGTGCTAAAGAACAGGTGACTTACTCACTGTTATCTTACCTGTCTGATCTTGCACTGCATCAGCTTGGCTATCAGGCATCAGTCGCCGGTATGGGGGCATCAGTCGGGTATGCGGATGGTCTGCAAATAGGAGTATATGGTTACACTCAGCATCTACCTGAATTATTAACTTCTACCATTAGCCAGTATATGGCATTTACGCCAACTCAGACTGAATTGCAACAAGCGAAGTCCTGGTATCGTAACCAACTGGAAATCGCGAATGAAGGCAAAGCTTATGAAATGGCAATGCAGCCTGTTTCCCGCTTATCCGGTGTGCCTTATATCGAACAGGCTGAACTCCTGAAATCACTGGATGGCGTCAGCATTGATGATGTTATTAAATACCGTCAGAAGATGATCCAAAGTGCTGCTTTACAAGCGATGATCTTTGGTAATTTAACTGAAAAGCAATGCATTGATATTATTAACTCTGCACATAAACAGCTCGGGAATCGGGGAACAGAGTGGTGGAGTGGTGAGCATATCGAATTGGATCGCAATTATGCGGTGAATTTCGAAGGTACTGCCAGCAGCACCGATAATGCGTTGGCTGAAATTTATATTCCAACGGGATATGATCGCAATACTGGGGCTGTCTATTCCAATCTGCTGGGTAGCATTTTATCTCCCTGGTTCTATGATCAATTAAGAACAACAGAACAGCTGGGTTATGCTGTTTTCGCTTTTAATTCAAGGGTCGGAGAGCAATGGGGGCTGGGGTTCCTGTTGCAGAGTAACAGCAAACAGCCGGATTATCTGCACCAGCGATACCTGAGCTTCTATCAGCAGGCTGAAAAGAAATTACAGGCGATGTCCGATGCTGAATTTGAGCAGTATAAAACGTCATTACTCACGGAAATGCGTCAGCCACCACAAACGTTTTCTGGAGAGGCATCCCGTTACAGTCATGACTTTGGTCGTAATAACTTCAGTTTTGATACCAGAGAAAAATTACTGACTTCTCTTGAAAAAGTGACTAAAGCACAATTGATGGAGTTTTACGATAAAGCAGTCATGAAACGTCAGGGACTGGCACTTATTTCACAGATTACCGGGAAGAAAGGCTCGCTTCATCAATATGCGCAGTTGAAAGGTTGGAAAACTTATCCGAATGTATCCACCTTCCAGAAAAAACTATCGGTTAAGGTGAATGCTCAGTGAGCACAGAAATACTCAGTAACATAACGTCTCATAAACTTAACCCATTAACATTGCCGCTGCATGGTCAGCGGCTAATTGAGGCTTCAGCGGGAACAGGAAAAACCTATACGATAGGTTTACTCTATCTGCGTCTGTTACTCGGACTGGGCGGCGATACCGCCTTTTCCCGCCCGCTTAATGTTGAAGAGATCCTGGTTGTAACCTTTACCGAAGCTGCAACAGATGAACTACGTGGTCGTATCCGTGAAAATATTCACCAGCTACGGCTGGCATGTATTCGACAGGATAACGACGTGAGTGATCCGGTTTATCAGCAATTGCTGGCCGAGATCCCTGACAGGCAAAGTGCTGCCGCTTGGTTACTGGCTGCTGAACGTCAGATGGACGAAGCGGCAATCTACACGATCCACGGTTTTTGCCAGCGAATGTTGGTGCATAATGCGTTTGAATCCGGTGTATTGTTCGAGCAGACACTGATTCAGGATGAACATCCTCTGCGTAAGCAGGGGTGTGCAGATTTCTGGCGTCGTCATTGTTACCCCTTATCACTTTCAATGGCGACGGTGATTAGTCAGGAATGGAGCGGGCCAGAGGCTCTGCTGATGGATGTTTTAGCCCATTTACAGGGGGATATGCCTTATCTCGTTAATGCGCCGGATGAGAATGAAACCTTAGTCAGCCGACATGAAAAGATAATTGCTCTGATCGACGGAGTAAAACAACAGTGGAATGAAGCAATACCGGATTTACAGGCGCTGATTGATAATTCAGGAGTGGATAAACGCAGTTACAGTAAGAAGCATTTGCCTAACTGGCTAAATAGCGTTTCTGAATGGGCTAAATCACCAACCAGAGATTATCAGCTTCCTAAGGAACTGGATAAATTCTGCCAGTCAAGGCTGGAAGAAAAGACCAAAAAGGGCGAAATTCCCCATCATCCTGTGTTTGCTGCTATTGATGATTTATATCAGCAACCGCTGACTCTGCGCGACATTATCCTCTCTAAAGCGATTGTTGAAATACGCCAGTCTGTTAATCAGGAAAAGCTGATGCGTGGGTATATGGGGTTTGATGACCTGCTGACGCGATTAGATATTGCCCTGAAACGGGAAGGAGGAGAGCAGCTGGCGGAGACGATCAGACAGCGCTATCCCGTTGCCATGATTGATGAGTTTCAGGATACCGATCCGCAACAATACCGGATCTTTCAGGCTATTTATCGTAATCAGCCGGAAAATGGCCTGCTGTTCATTGGTGACCCTAAACAAGCTATTTATGCGTTTCGTGGCGCGGATATTTTCACTTATATCCGGGCGCGTTCTCAGGTCAGTGCCCATTACACGCTGGAAACTAACTGGCGTTCTTCCGCATCGATGGTTCAGGCCGTCAATACACTGTTTTCTCATACTGAGAAGCCGTTTCTGTTTGACCAGATCCCGTTTATTCACGTCAATTCCGCAGAAAAAAATCATAACCTGAAATTCCTGCTTAATGGTCAGGAACAGACGGCCTTACAGTTTTGGCTTCAGTCTGTAGAAGGCGTTTCAAAGGGTGAATATGAAAAGGGAATGGCAAAACTGTGTGCCGCCCAGATCAGAGACTGGTTGCAGGCAGGGCAAAACGGCGATGCCTGCTTGCAACAAAATGAAAACAGCCGCTCGGTTACTGCGGCGGATATTACGGTACTGGTGCGCAATCGCCGTGAAGCAGCCCTGATCCGTGATGAATTGAATGAATTGCAAATCCAGTCGGTCTTTCTTTCCAATCGTGAAAGCGTGTTTGATACGCCGGAAGCGAAAGATTTGCTCTGGCTTTTACAGGCGGTGTTAGCACCGGAAAAAGAACGTGTACTGAGAAGTGCATTAGCCAGTAGTTTATTCGGTCTGAGTGCCCGCCAAATCGATGCGCTGAACCATGATGAAAATACATGGGATAAGCTGGTGGATGAGTTTGATGGTTACGCGCGGCTGTGGCGTTCACGTGGTGTCCTGCCGATGCTGCGGGCTGTCATGGGGAAATACCAGATTGCAGAAAACCTGCTGGCAGGCTACGAAGGTGAGCGTCGTCTGACTGATGTCATGCACATCGGTGAATTGTTGCAGGAAGAATCGTTACAACTGGATAGTGAACACGCAGTAGTTCGCTGGCTGGCACAACAGATTTCCCGCCCTGATCCACAGTCAGAAAGCCAGCAAATGCGGCTGGAAAGTGATAAGCATCTGGTACAGATCTGCACTATTCATAAATCAAAGGGGCTGGAATACCCGTTGGTCTGGCTGCCTTTTATTTGCAGTTTCAGGAAACAGGAGCAGGCCATTTATCATGACCGTCAGAATTTTGATACCCATTTCAGTATGTTTCAGGATAGTGAGAAGCTGGAATTAGCTGATGAAGAGCGTTTAGCTGAAGATTTACGTCTGCTTTATGTGGCCCTGACACGTTCTGTATATCACTGTAGTGTCGGTGTTGCGCCGCTGATTGTCGGCAATAGGAAAAAAAGCGGAGATACGGATTTGCACTTTTCTGCTCTTGGTTATTTGGTGCAGAAAGGGGAAAAAGGTGATGCAGAATTACTGCTACGTAGCCTAGATGAACTCCGGGATGACAATATTCAGGTGACACAACCAGAAAATTTCGGCGATGAACAGTGGGATCCACAACGGGAAAATACACTGTCTCTGGTTGCCAGAAAATTTCGGCGTTTCATCCGGGATGACTGGAGAGTGACCAGTTACTCCGGCTTACAAAACTCCTCTGCGCATTCATCTTCCCAGCTCCATACCAGCGCATTCGGTGAATCGGTGGAAGTGATTGTGCAATCCATTGCACCGAAACTGGATATTGATGTCAGCGGTGAAAAGCAGGCTGAACCATCATCGCTGATGACACCACATACTTTTCCCCGTGGAGCAACAGCGGGGACTTTTCTGCATTCTATTCTGGAAGATCTGGATTTCAGTTCCCAGTCGGGTCAGCTCTGGCTGGAAGAAAAACTGACAACAGCAGGTTTTGATGAAAGCTGGGCACCGGTTTTGCAACAATGGATGACGGATATTCAGACGGCAGAATTGAATGAGCAGGGTATGCGCCTTGCGGATATTCCGCGCCATCATCAACAAAACGAGATGCAGTTTTATCTGCCTGTTGATCAGTTGCTGCATTCCAATGCGCTGGATGCGGTGACCCATCGTTATGATCCATTGTCAGCACAGTGCACACCATTATCTTTTCATCAGGTGAAAGGCATGTTGAAAGGGTTTATTGATTTGGTGTTTTGCTGGCAGGGTAAGTTTTACGTGGTGGATTATAAATCAAACTGGCTGGGAGAAAGCAGCGGTTCATATACTCAGGAAGCGATGGCCACCGCTATGATAGAGCATCGGTATGATTTACAGTATCAGCTCTATACACTGGCCTTACATCGTTATCTGCGTCACCGGCTGGTGAACTATGATTATCGGCACCATTTTGGTGGAGTGATATACCTTTTTCTGCGTGGCATCGATAATGATAATCCGGGGCATGGTATTTATCGCTATCTGCCGCCGGTTGAGTTTGTTGATGAACTGGATGCGCTTTTCAGTGCGGCTGGTGAGGAAGAGAAGGTATGAGTGCGGTTCTATGAATGTAATGAAGTCATTATTGCAGCAGGCAGTGGCCCAGAAACTACTGCGTCCATTGGATGTGCAGTTTGCCTATGCGATGGTTGAAGATGAAAACCCATTGCTGTTATTAATTACCGCCTATTTGAGTGCGGAAGCGGGAGCCGGTCATGTTTGTCTGCCTTTAGAACGCGTTACTCCTGAACATTTATTTGAAGGGCGCGACCCTGAGCTGGTGGAATCACTCTGGTCTTTGGCAGGAGAGCCTTCGCAGCAACAGGTTATTTCTGCATTGCAGGCCTGCCCCGCCATTGGCGACGGGCAATCTCCTACACCGATCATACTTTCCCGCCGTGGACTTTCTGATTATCGCCTTTACCTACAGCGTATGTGGCAGAGTGAGTGTCAGGTAGCGGCATTTTTTGCTGATGTGGCATTGGCTGATGATATTGATGAAACACAGTTACGCAGCATCTTAGATGAGTTATTTGGCGTTATTGATAAAGATCTAGCTGGTGAAGAGGCTACTGACTGGCAGAAAGTGGCCGCTGCGGTTGCTGTGACCAGCCGTATCTCCGTTATCTCTGGCGGCCCCGGAACCGGAAAAACAACGACGGTAGCAAAACTACTGGCTGCGCTGATTAAGCTGAATGAGGGGCGGCAATTAAGCATTCAGCTAGCCGCTCCGACGGGGAAAGCGGCGGCCAGACTGACAGAATCGCTCAGCGAAGCTGTGAGTAAGCTTGCTTTGACGGATGAACAGCGGCGGAGTATTCCTGATCAGGCGCAAACCATTCATCGTCTATTGGGAGCACAGCCGGAAAGCCAGAAACTTCGTTACCACCGGGGTAATCCGCTTTCTCTGGATATTCTGATCATAGATGAAGCTTCTATGGTGGATTTACCGATGATGGCCCGCCTGATTGAAGCCTTGCCAGCAAAAGCGAAAGTCATTTTTCTGGGCGATAAGGATCAGTTGGCCTCTGTGGAGGCGGGAGCGGTCTTAGGAGATATCTGTCGCTTTGCTGAACAGGGTTACAGTGTGGCTCGTGCAGCACAGCTGGCCCGGTTAACCGGCTGTCAGTTAGTGTCATATTCAGAGTCTGAACCGGAAGATGCTACGCTGGCAGTACGTGATAGCTTATGCCTGCTGCGTAAAAGTTATCGTTTTAATTCTGCATCCGGCATCGGGCAACTGGCCTCAGCGGTCAATCAGGGGAATAGCAGGCGTGTTTCCACGGTACTGAAACAACCTTTGTCTGATGTGTACTTTAACACTCTGGCTGATGATGAAGATTATCAGCGATTACTGACTGAAACTGCTGAAGGTTATCAACGTTATTTGACTCTGGTGAAAGAAAGAGCCTCTGAAAAGGAGATTCTGGCCGAGTTTAACCGTTTCAGATTACTCAGTGCATTAAGGGACGGGCCATTTGGTGTCAGTGGGTTGAATCAGAGAGTGGAGCAATTATTGCATAGTAAAGGGATGGTTGTTTTACCGAGATATTCAGGTAATCGGCACAGCCACATCAAAAAAGAATACGCAGAAAAAGAAAACCGGGGCTATGTCGGGCGGCCGATTATGATCCTGCGTAATGACAGCACATTGGGGCTGTTTAACGGGGATATCGGCATTATGCTTAAGGATCAGAATGATGAGCTGAAAGCCTATTTTCAGTTATCTGACGGGCAGATAAAACCTTTTCAGCCAAGTCGTTTGCCTTTGCATGAGACGGCATATGTAATGACAGTACATAAATCACAGGGCTCTGAGTTTGAGCACACGGCATTAGTGCTGCCGACTCAGTTTTCTCCTGTTGTCAGCCGGGAGCTGGTCTATACAGCGTTGACCCGCGCCCGTGAAAAACTGACTATTTATGCGCATAAAGCAGTTCTGGTTAAAGCGGTTGCGACACCCACTCAAAGGCGGAGTGGGCTGGCCGAATGGTTTAAAGCCTAACCTCTTCTTTAATGGGTTTTCAGGTCTAACATCAGGATCTTGGAGCGGCGCTGGTAATTGTACAGCGCCTGTTTTTCCACGGGTAACATCGTGATTTCTGCGGGTTCAAAGCCTTTTTCCTGAAACCAGTGAATACTTTGCGTGGTCAGGACAAATAATTTTTCCAGCCCGCTCAGCCGGGCCTGATTAATGATTGCACCCAATAAAACTTCACCGCGTGCAGAGTTCTGATAATCCGGATGTACAGCAACACAGGCCATTTCGCCGATTTTCTCTTCAGGATAGGAATAGAGTGCTGCACAGGCGATAGTGATATTATCGAGTTCTATCAGGGTGAATTTATCGATTTCCATTTCCAGCTGTTCACGTGAACGGCGAACCAGAATTCCTTTTTGCTCCAGTGGGCGGATCAACTCAAGGATACCACCAATATCATTGATATTAGCCCGGCGGATCTGTTCGGATCGCTCCATGACAATCTGGGTGCCGATGCCTTCGCGGGAGAACAATTCCTGAATGAGTGAGCCATTCTCCTGATAACTGAGCAGATGACTGCGCCGAACCCCACGGCGGCAGGCTTTAATAGCTCCACGCAGAAAACGTACTGTTCCGGAGGAATAATCACCGGCGTTTTCCAGATTATTCAGCCGTGTTTCTCCTTCATTGGGGAACATTTCTGATAAAGTATGTCCTTCAGCATCGGTGACCCCTTGTGATGAACAGAACCCTATTAATTTTTCGGCTTTCAGTTTAATTGCCAGTTGTGCAGCAATTTCTTCCGTTGTCAGATTAAAACTTTCACCGGTAACGGAAACAGCAACAGGCCCAATCAGTACAATGGAATTATTATCTAACTGCTGATTTATGGCCTCATCATCAATTCGGCGAATTCTTCCGCTGTGGTAATAGTCGATACCGTCATCAATGCCTAAAGGCTGAGCAATAATAAAATTGCCGCTCACGACATTAATATGAGCGCCTTGTAATGGTGTATTACTGAGGCTCATAGAAAGGCGGGCGGTAATATCAAGTTGTAGTAAGCCCGCGGCCTGTTTAACCAAATCCAGTGTTCGGGCATCGGTTACCCGGGTGTACTTGTGATAAACCGGCTGGCAGCGATGTTCTGTGAGATTTTGATCGATTTGCGGGCGGGCACCATACACGACAACCAGACGAATGCCGAGACTGTGCAGCAAACCGATGTCATTGACGATATTCGGGAAGTTTTCATGGGCGATAGCTTCACCACCCAGCATAACGACAAAAGTTTTGTTGCGATGTGCATTGATATACGGAACCGAATGCCGGAAGATTTCGACCAATTCGGCACTACTTTCTTTCATGAAGCTCCCCTTTATTGAATTTTTATTCGTGTTTTTTATATTTTTATTCATCGAAAGAAAAATGGCAAGAGCGAGTACGGATTAAAAGAATACTATTATTTATATGAGTATTAAGCTATTGAAGGAACAGGAAATGCTTTTTTTGATGACAGTTTGGTTGTAATTAATTAGAGTTTCCCACCTGACTGTCTTTTGCTTTTTAACAAAAGTTACTGTTTGATTGTTTTAAATGGAATAAATAATGAGTCATTCAGACCATAATTCTTCGCGTCGTCGTTTACTGAAAGGTGCAGCGGCTCTGTGGCTATTAAGTATCAGCCCCGTAGGGCACGCTGCTGCATCAAAAGTGATTGCTGTCCGTATCTGGCCGGCATCAAGTTATACCCGCGTGACGCTGGAGTCTAATATTCCACTAAAATACCGTCAGTTTTCACTTGTGAATCCAAACCGCATTGTTATTGATTTGCAAGGGGTTCAGCTTAATAGTGTACTTAGCAGTATGGGCTCGAAGATTCAGAAAAATGATCCTTATCTGAAACTAATACGGGCCGGGCAATTTGATCCTAAAACGGTACGTCTGGTATTTGAAATTAAACAACCTGTTTCTCCGCATATTTTTACTTTGCCACCGGTTGCGGAATTTAAACATCGTCTGGTGCTGGATCTCTATCCAAAAGCAGCGAAAGTTGATGATGATCCGTTACTGGCTCTGTTGGAAGAGTACAACAGCGGGAATCTGGAAAAGCATATGCCGGCAAAGAGGAAAAAAGCTGGCAAGGCAGGAAAAGACAGGCCGGTTGTGATAATGCTTGATCCGGGGCACGGCGGTGAAGATCCGGGCGCTATCGGCAAGCATAAAACCCGTGAGAAAGATGTTGTTTTACAAATTGCCCGTCGCTTGCAGGCTCTCATTAAACGTCAGCCGGGGATGAAAGTATATATGACCCGCAATGAAGACGTTTTTATTCCATTGACTGTCAGGGTTGCAAAAGCACGTAAGATGCAGGCAGACCTGTTTGTCTCTATCCATGCGGATGCTTTTACTAATCGTACAGTTCGGGGCTCTTCTGTATTTGCGCTGTCGACCAAAGGGGCAACCAGTAATATGGCCCGTTTTCTGGCTCAGACTCAGAATGAGGCTGACCTGATTGGTGGGGTCAGTAAAAGTGGTGACAAGTATCTGGATCATACCATGCTGGATCTGGTTCAGACCGCGACGATCAATGACAGCTTGAAATTCGGGGATGAGGTCCTGACACGAATGGGGAAAGTGAATAAGCTGCATAAAAACAGTGTCGATCAGGCCGGGTTTGCCGTATTAAAAGCACCGGAAATACCTTCCATTCTGGTTGAAACAGCCTTTATCAGTAATCCGGAAGAAGAAAAAAAGCTACGTACTGCAAAATTTCAGCAGCAAATAGCGGAGTCTATTTTTTCGGGTATTAAAGCCTACTTTAAAAATGGGGCAGAATTAGCACGAAGGTGAAATATTTTCCCAAAAAAATCAGAGTGTTTTATCTGGCATATTAGATGCCGGTTAATCTCAGTATATTCATGGAGCTATTTAACTGAAATAAAGCAATTAAGGTTTAAATCATGACGCGATTTTACTTAGTTTTGACTATATTAGGTGCAGTAATCCCGTGGTATTTTGTTTTCCTGTTTTTAGCCGAAAATGGTTTAAACGTGTCTTTGTTTATACAGCTTTTATTGGGAAATGATGCCACTCGTTTCTTTGTGGCTGATGTTGTTATTTCAGCTATTGTTTTAATTTTCTTTGTTGTTTATGAAAGCAGGCGCCTGAAAATGCCAAATGGCATTTATTCCCTGTTAGGTTTGTGTATTGGTGTATCATTCGCATTACCATTATTTCTCTATATGAGAGCAAGGCATATGGAAAAAGCGGTAAATTTTGCTGAAAAAGAGGAAAATTACAGGAATGAGTAAGATAGTTGGAAATCTGAAAAGGAAGAAATAAAGATGTGAATCTGAGAATTGGTTGCGGGGGCCGGATTTGAACCGACGACCTTCGGGTTATGAGCCCGACGAGCTACCAGGCTGCTCCACCCCGCGTCCGTCTAACTGCTTGCAAATGCTGAATTGTCTCGATAAACATGATATCGAATTGGTTGCGGGGGCCGGATTTGAACCGACGACCTTCGGGTTATGAGCCCGACGAGCTACCAGGCTGCTCCACCCCGCGTCCGTCTAACTACTGCAAATGCTAAATTGTCTCGATAAATATGATATCGAATTGGTTGCGGGGGCCGGATTTGAACCGACGACCTTCGGGTTATGAGCCCGACGAGCTACCAGGCTGCTCCACCCCGCGTCCGATGTGGGCACACTATACTCTGGATCCTTTCCGTTGCAAGCTTTTTTGTTGATATTTACCAATTTTGTTTGCTTATGGGTTAAAAACGAAGCGCTCTGTTTTGTTTTTGTTCACTTGTGATTTAAGTAGCATAATCTATTTTTTTCTAACTACATTTTATTATTTATACAGGTTTGATATTGTTCGCTATCAGATTAGGGATGGCAGGATATGAAGCATAATATGAAACTTTGGAGTAAATATTTTTTATGTGGCATAGCCATATCTTTATTATCTGCCTGTCATCAGCGCCCGATTGAACAAGGGCAGCAAACCGGGCAAGGACAGCAGTATAAGGATGGCCATTTTGTTCAGGATCTCCGGCTGGTTGATACACCAAATACGCAAGGCTCTCCCGTCAATATTAGTGATTTTGCCACTCAGGTGAGATTAATCAGTGAAACCTCTCCCAAACTATATGCCAGCCATCGCGCAACTTTTGATGCGATTGAAAACTGGACGCAGTATGGTGGTGATGTCCGTAATTTAAATCAGTTTGGTCTGCTTGCTTACCAGATGGAAGGTGAAGACAACTACGGTAATGTCAAATTTACCGGTTACTATACGCCTATTTTGCAGGCTCGCCACAGCAGGCAAGGGGAATTTAAATATCCTCTGTACCGGATGCCGGATAAATCGATTTCCCGCTTACCGGATCGCTCAGCTATCTATAATGGTGCTCTCGATAAAAAATGGATCATTGGCTACAGCAATTCCCTGATTGATAATTTTTTCATGGAAGTGCAAGGAAGTGGTTATGTGGATTTTGGTGATAACAGCCCGCTAACGTTTTTCGGTTATGGCGGGAAAAATGGTCAGGCTTATCGCAGTATAGGCAAGGCATTGATCGATAAGGGAGATATTCCCCGTGAAAAAATGTCAATGAAAGCGATTCGTCAGTGGGCCGAACAGAATAATGAATCTGATGTGAGGCAAATTCTGGAGCAAAACCCGTCTTTTGTGTTTTTTAAACCGGAACCATATACCCCGGTTCGGGGAGCCAGCGCCGTGCCTTTAATTGCCAAAGCCTCAGTGGCATCAGATAAAATATTGGTTCCGCCGGGAACAGTGTTACTGGCAGAAGTGCCTGTACTGGATAATTTGGGGCAGTTCACCGGGCAATATCGGATTCGACTGTTGGTATCACTGGATGTCGGCGGAGCGATAAAAGGCCACCATTTCGATATTTATCATGGTGTTGGTGACAGAGCCGGAGAAATGGCCGGTTTCTATAATCACTACGGGCGTGTCTGGATATTAAAGAAAGCATCAACTGGCTTTTTGGCGGCAAACCAGTAAGATCCTGCTCAGTTCAAACTATCGATCACCTATCATCTTTTATCTATTCATGACCGATTACCTGTCAGGAAATAACGGTATCAGCTGGCATAGGTTTTATTCAGGATTTATTAATGATGCAAGTTTCTCTCTCTGATGCTTATCTTCAACGTTTTGCTGGTACTGCACGATTATATGGCCAAAAAGCGCTTTCATTATTTGCCCGTTCACATGTCTGCGTTATCGGTATTGGAGGTGTAGGATCATGGGCGGCGGAAGCGTTGGCTCGCACAGGCATCGGGGCGATCACGCTGATTGATATGGATGATGTCTGTATCACGAATACTAACCGCCAGTTGCATACACTGGTACAGAATGTCGGGTTAGCAAAAACAGACGTGATTGCGGAGCGGATACGGGCAATCAATCCTGAGTGTCGCGTCACCTGTATTGATGACTTCGTTACACCGGATAATGTGGCGGAACTGATATCAGCGGATTTTGATTATGTCATTGATGCTATTGACAGTGTTCGCCCGAAAGCTGCTTTGCTCGCTTATTGCCGTCGTTATAAGATTCCTGTGGTGACAACCGGAGGCGCTGGCGGGCAACTTGATCCCACTCAGATTCAGGTAGTGGATCTAGCTAAAACAGTGCAAGATCCTTTGGCTGCCAAATTAAAAGAACGCCTGAAATCTGATTATCGTGTTGTGAAAAACGGTAAAGGAAAACTGGGTATTGATTGTGTTTTCTCAACAGAACAGTTGGTATACCCACAATCTGACGGCACAGTGTGTGCGGCTAAAAGTACGGCTGATGGCTCAAAACGGATGGATTGCGCTTCTGGTTTTGGTGCCGCAACCATGGTTACGGCAACTTTTGGGTTTGTTTCCGTCTCTCACGCATTGAAGAAAATGGTCGCAAAGGCAGAGCGGGAGAATCGTCTTTAGCAATGTCACCCCGCATTTCTAGGCGGGGTGAATAATGAATTTACTAATAATTAACTGGGGTAAATAACGGTGTTAATTTTGAAACATCGACGGTTTTTTCTGCCTTATCAAGGCTATAAGTTTCTTGTAATTTCAACCACAGCCGGGGGCTACTACCGAGAACTTTAGACAATTTAACGGCCATCTCTGGTGTCACAGATGCTTTACATGTTACGAGCCGCTGGGCTGTAGAAGGTGCAACATTTAATGCTCTAGCAAGGTCACGAATACCTAAACCTAACTCTTCTAAAGCATCGGCAATAACTTCACCGGGATGAGGGGGGTTAAACATCTTCATTAGTGATAATCCTCATAGTTAACAATATATGCGTCACCATCAATAAACTCGAATGTCACACGCAAATTCCCTGACACAGTAACCGACCATTGACCCTCTCTATCACCAGTTAGTGGGTGTAGTCTGTATCCGGGTAAATTAATATCCCCGATAACTTCTGCATCATTAATCACCGCAAGTCTCTGCCTGAGTTTTTTGGCATGTTGGGAGTTAATGCCAGATGTCTTTCCCGTTTCAAAAAATAAACGCAATCCCTTATGTTTGAAGCTTTTGATCATACCTCAATGCTCCCTGTTGCGCTACAAGGAGCACTGTATATCCCTGTTTCATCTGACGCAACACTTTTTCAGTAATCAATTATAGGAAATGCTGGTAAAACATCAGATCCAGCAGCGAAATATACTATAAAGTACGACTTTGATAAGTACGGGCGATTTCCTGTATAGCGTTAATCAGGGATTTGACACCATTCACTCGTGAGCCACTTAGTTGTTGTTCAAGGCCTGCTTGTTGAAATAGTTCGATTAATGGTGTCTGCAAGACCTGTTCCGGTGTTTTTCCTTCCACTATGGTCAGGATAAAAGCCAGTAAGCCTTTTACAATACGGCCTTCACTATCACCATAAAAATGCAGGCGGCTTTCAGCAAGTAGCTGGTGTCCTAACCAAACCCTGTTTTCACAGCCTTTGATTTCAATCTGTTGTTGTTTTAGCTCATCGGGCAGAGCCGGTAGTTTTTTGGCAAGCCCGATAAGCTGCCGATAGCGATCTTCCCACAATCGACATTGCTCAAATGTTTCCATCAGTTGCTGCTCTGTAATTTCGGTTCCGAATGGATGCGGAGCAACGATTGATGCTGACGGTATTCGGGTTGAAAGTGATGTCATCAGTTATTTAATCCTCAAGCAGCGACAGGGCGAATTTGACCGCACTGACTAATTTATCGGCATCTGACCTATTGTTATAAGGCATAAATGAAGCCCGCAGGCATCCGTCTATTCCTAATGCATCAAGCAGAGGCTGAGCACAGTGTTGCCCTGAGCGCAGGGAGATATTCTGTTCAGCAATGAGCATGGCCAGATCGCTATGATGTATATCGGCAATATTGAAGGCCAGCAGGCTGGAACCCGTTGAGCGGTAGCTGATAAAGCCCGGTATCGCACTAAGTTGTTGCTCTGCATAATCAGTCAGGGCAACGGCATAGGATTCGGCAAGTGGAATATCGACAGTTTTTAACCATTCGAGAGTAGCCGCGAAACCAATAACACCAGCCACGTTCGGTGTGCCAGCTTCAAAACGATAAGGAACGGTTTCCGGAGTGAAACCGTCGAAAGAAACCTGAGTCAGCATTTTTCCGCCGCCCTGCCACGGGGACATTGCATTCAGTAATGTTCCTTTGCCATACAGTACACCCAGTCCATTCGGGCCATAGAGTTTATGAGCGGAAAAAGCATAAAAATCGATATCTGCACGCTGTACATCAACGGGTGAATGCACAATTCCCTGAGCGCCATCAACCAGTACCAGACAGTTATACTGATGAGCGAGGGAGGTGACCTGTTCCAAATCGACAGCAGCCCCGGTGACATTTGACATCTGGCTAATCGCAACCAGTCGGCTTTTTTCATTGAGCAGTGTTGCCAGCGTATCAATTTCTGGTTGGTATCGTTTTTGTTTATTTGTGCCAATCGGCCATTTTACAACTTTAGCGCCGGTTTGCTCTGCCAGAATCAGCCACGGCAGCAGGTTGGAATGATGTTCCTGCTCACTGACGATAATTTCATCACCAGCCGATAAGCGGGAACGAAAATACCCTTGTGCAACCAGATTAATGGCTTCGCTGGTGCCCTTTGTCCAGATAATATTTTCCGGTTGTGGGGCGCTGATCAATTCAGCTACTAAAGAACGCGCCTGTTCGTAGCGCTCTGTCATTGCCTGTGCCGTTGCGTGCTGGCTGCGATGAACTGTCGCACTGTGATTCTGGTAGTAGCAATGAGTCGCCTCAATCATACATGCGGGTTTGAGGGAAGTTGCTGCACTGTCCAGAAACACTGCCGGTTCTGGAAACTCAGAGGATGGCTGTAGGGCAGGAAACTGGCAGCGAAATTTTTCTGAATCAAAGGATTTCATAAATGATGTTAATTTGAGTCGTAAAAGAATTAATTTTCTTTAATCAGGTTGGAGGGATTTTACAGCAAAGCAGCGAAAAAAAGCACCGCAATTGCGGTGCATAAAAAAATCACTATGGACAGACAGGGTAAATGTACAGGAAGTGAAAAATAAACTGTAGCATACGCTACAAAGTCTGGTTTCCCAGACAACTTGCAAACACAACATCACAACCACAAAGCCAAAAGTACCTATGTATTGCTGCAAATTTGTATCACTCCAAATTTGCCCGCGACAGAGCTACTTTTCGTTCCGGCTTAGGAAGTGCGCACACTATAGGGATTTGCTGGTATATCATCAATGGACAAATTATAATGCTTCGGATTACAAAAACTAATACCTGAGAGAAAAGAGTTACCGGTATCGTAACCACTATATAAGAAACCAACATGTCCAAACGTTTACCACCACTCAATGCGTTACGAGTTTTTGATGCTGCTGCACGTCATTTAAGTTTTACTAAAGCGGCAGAAGAATTATTTGTTACTCAGGCTGCTGTCAGTCATCAGATGAAAAGTCTGGAGGATTTTCTGGGGCTGAAACTCTTTCGTCGTCGCAACCGCTCTTTGTTGCTGACGGAAGAGGGGCAAAGTTACTATCTGGATATTAAAGAAATATTCACCGCCATTAATGAAGCGACCCGGAAACTTCAGGCCCGTAGTGCCAAAGGTGCACTCACGGTCAGTCTTTCTCCAAGTTTTGCTATTCAGTGGCTGGTGCCACGGCTTTCTGGTTTTAATCAGAGCTTTCCGGGGATTGATGTGCGGATTCAGGCTGTGGATCGGGAAGAAGATAAATTGGCAGATGATGTTGATGTCGCTATTTTCTATGGGCGTGGAAACTGGCCGGGGTTGCGGACAGACAAGCTCTATCCTGAATATTTGCTGCCTGTTTGTTCGCCTTCGTTATTAATGGGTGAGCGCCCGCTGAAAACACCGGCAGATCTTGTCAATCATACTTTGTTGCATGATTCGTCCCGCCGCGACTGGCAGGCCTACGTTCGCCAGCTTGATATGCAGCAGTTGATTAATGTCCAGCAGGGGCCGATATTCAGCCATAGTGCTATGGTGATTCAGGCTGCGGTACACGGGCAGGGCGTAGCGCTTGCCAATAATGTGATGGCGCAAAATGAAATTGATGCAGGGCGTCTGGTGTGCCCGTTTAATGATGTTCTGGTCAGCAAGAATGCATTTTATTTGGTTTGTCAGGATAATCAGGCAGAATTGGGCAAGATTGCAGCTTTTCGTAAATGGGTACTTACACAAGCTGCGAGCGAACAGGAAAGATTAGGCTTTATTACAAGCGAATGACATTAATGAATGAGAGCAGGAGCAGCGCAATGAATAGCCGTGCAATGCTTGTTTTTTCCGGAATAAGTGGCTTCTTCTACGTCGCTTTTGGCGCGATGGGAGCTCATCTTCTGGCATCGGTGCTGACACCGAAGCAACTGGAGTGGATTCATACCGGTCTGCAATATCAGGGGTTACATACATTGGCGCTGATGTCGCTGGCGGCTGTACTGATAAGGCAACCTGTGACGTTATTTAGCCGGGCAGGAATATTTTTTGTAGCCGGGATCATCCTGTTTAGTGGCAGTCTTTATTGTCTGGCCTTTTTACCGCTAAAATTTTTGGTTTATCTGACACCAATTGGTGGGTTCAGTTTTCTCATCGGTTGGTTATGTGTATTAATTGGCGCTCTGCGTCTAAGGAAATCGGCGCTTAGCCATGAATAAAGTTGCTTTATATTGCCGCCCCGGGTTTGAAAAAGAGTGCGCGGCAGAAATTACGCATAAAGCCGGGCAGAAAGAAATCTATGGTTTTGCCCGAGTGAAAGAAAACAGTGGTTATGTGCTGTTCGAGTGTTATCAGCATGATGATGCCGATCGCCTGATCCGTGAAATTCCATTCCGTGAGTTCATTTTTGCCCGCCAGATGCTGGTTGTGGGGGAGTTGCTGAAAGATTTACCTCAGGAAGATCGTATCACGCCTATCATTGGCATGTTGAGCGGTGTTATTGAACGTGCAGGCGAATTGCGCGTAGAAGTACCGGATACCAATGAAAGTAAGGAATTGATGAAATTTTGCCGTAAGTTTACGGTTCCTTTGCGTAATGCGATGCGACAGGAAAAGCTTCTGCTGGCAAAAGAAAATCCTGGCCGGCCGGTCATTCATGTCTTTTTCATTGCCCCCGGATGCTGTTATGTGGGGTATTCTTACAGTAATAATAACTCGCGTTTTTACATGGGTATCCCGCGCCTGAAATTCCCGTCAGACGCACCAAGCCGCTCGACGCTGAAACTGGAAGAAGCTTTCCATATGTTTATCCCTTATGACGAATGGGAAGAGCGTCTTGATAGTGGTTTGTATGCTGTGGACTTGGGCGCCTGTCCGGGAGGCTGGACTTACCAGCTAGTGAAACGCAGCATGATCGTTCATGCCGTAGATAACGGGCCAATGGCTGAAAGCCTGATGGATACCGGTCAGGTTAAACACCATCGTGTGGATGGCTTCAAGTTTGAACCATCGGTAAAAAATATTTATTGGTTAGTCTGCGATATGGTGGAGAAACCAGCGAAAGTTGCCCAGCTTATGACTGACTGGCTGGCGAAAAGCTGGTGCCGTGAAGCAATTTTCAACCTTAAATTGCCGATGAAAAAACGTTATGAAGAAGTGGCTCATATTCTGGAAAAAATTGAGATTCAATTGAAAGAAAGTGGGGTTAATGCCCAGATTCAGGCAAAACACTTATATCATGATCGTGAAGAAATCACGGTACACGTTCGTCGTATTTGGTCTGCTTATGCAATGTATCGTGATTTTTGATTGAACACGTCCTATTTTCCGGTAGTTACCTCTTAAACAATCTGAAAATGCCCCGGTTATTTGATTTTTTACATAACCGGGGCCTTTTTTATTTTTCTTTGTTCTAAATTTAAAACCACAAGAAATTTTCACATAAGTTCACTCTTTATTTGAATTAATTTCATATATACAAAGATGTATTTTTTAATAAATAAAGAAAGATTCTTTTTTGTTAACGCAATCGTTTATTCTCAAATTAATAATTAGACATGGAAATTAAATATGTTTAATGTATAACTTAAAATGATGTAACAATCATTTTTACACAGCCAGAAACTGACGTTATTTTATCCAAGAGTTTTGCTTCTAATAACTTGCTTAGGAAGAATAATAAACTTATATACCCGCTATTATTGAAATTGCGGGGCATAAACTATGAGTCTTTTTTTACAGGAGATTTATATGACCTCAAAGAAAAAATATACCTATACGGGGTTATCCGACTCTAACTCTCACTCTGTACAGGATGTGACATCACTATTATCAGCCTACGTTCCAAACTCTGATCTAAATATCCGCGTTATTCATAAGCCTTTAGGAGATAAGGCTCCTGATGAGCTTTTGCGGACCAACTTCCACTGGGGGAATAATAAAGTCGGATCTTCCGGCACATTAGAATTAACTTATCATTTTTTAAAAACAGCACCGTCTATTATGCCGAGATTTGATATTTCAGACTTTCGGGCTTTTAATTCGGAACAAAAAGAAGCAGCCAGACTTTCATTACAATCCTGGTCTGATGTTGCCAATATAAAATTTACGGAAGTCAGCAAACTTTCCGATGCCAATATCACTTTTGGTTTCTTTGATTATAGTGCGAGTGGCGATTATGCTTTTGCTACTTTGCCAAGAGGACAAAATACAACGTATTCTTGGTACAACGCGCAAAACCATACTTTCAAAACGAATGATATCGGTGTAAATGGCTACGGACGACAGACGTTTGTTCATGAAATCGGGCATACTTTAGGTCTGGAACATCCTGCTGATTATGATGCCTCTGACGCCGTAAGGCCAACTTATCCCAATGTCGGTCAATATTTCGAAGATAGCCGCGCTTATACCGTAATGAGTTATTTCAGTGAGAAATTCACCGGTCAGGATTTTCAGGGGAATTACTCATCAGCGCCATTATTGAATGATATTACTGCTATTCAGGCTCTGTACGGCGCCAATATGGAAACCCGTAAAGGTGATACCGTATATGGCTTCAACTCCAATACCGACCGCGATTTTATGACAGCAACAGATGCTGACAGCGAACTGCTATTCAGCGTATGGGATGCGGGCGGGGAAGATACATTTGATTTCTCCGGTTTTACCCAGAATCAGCGTATTAATCTGAATGAAGGCGCGTTCTCTGATGTGGGTGGCCTGAAAGGTAATGTTTCGATTGCACGTGGCGTGGTTATTGAGAATGCGATTGGTGGCAGTGGTGACGACATCATCGTCGGCAACAGCGCAGATAATATCCTTAAAGGTGGTGCAGGCAATGATGTCATTTATGGCGGTCTGGGCGGCGATCATCTTTGGGGCGGTTCAGGCAAGGATACTTTTGTCTATCTGGATGGCAAGGAATCACTGAAAAGTAATCCGGACTGGATCCACGATTTTGTCTCAGGTGAAGACAAAATCGACCTGTCGCAATTTAACTTCGGAAGTAAAGGCGATCTCAAGTTTGTTAACTCATTCTCAGGTAAAGCAGGTGAAGTGTTACTGAATTATAACGAGTTAACGGATGTAACAGATATGTCTATCAGTCTCGGAGGAGAATTAGCCGGAAATGATTTTCTGGTGAAAATTATTGGTCAGCCATCGCCTGAAATGGATTTCATCGTTTAATCGGATAGGCTGCTGTCTCTTTTGAGGCAGCAGCCATTTTAAGGGTGAGCTGTGATACAACAACATCTGGTTTCCTTCAATATCAATAGGCTGTCTAATTTATTGAAGTTTTTCACTCTATCGATAACGGTATCTTTATTTTTCATTGGAGGATGTATGGCAAGTAGTTTGAATCTCCCTGAACCAACTGAACTGACAGGCATCTGGCAGGTTACGGATAAACATCAGGTATGCAGTATTGAACTGACAGATGTGCGTTTGCCGGAAGGTTCTATCTGGGCGCTGAAAAGCGACGACTGTCTGACAAAAATGATAGGAAACCCGGTGACAGGCTGGAGAGCAACACCTGATGGTATCACTCTGACGGATGCAACGGGTTATGGTCTGGCTTTTTTTAGTAATGGTTCTAAAGAGTGGGTCGCTTATCTTGTCGATGGCCGAGAGCTGGTTATGACATTAAAAAGTAAAGAATAAACAAAATTAAGAAAACAATATCCCCAGTGCTTTTCAGTAAAGTGTTTTTCAGGAAACTGAAACCTGCTGGGGATAGTGAAAACAAGATAAAGATAAGAACATAAATAAGCGACTTTCTTTTGGTAATGAAGTCTTCTGATAATGAAGGGATTTCTGTGAAATTACGCCATTCAAAAGGTGAAATGACGGATATTATCCGTGCACGCAGCAAAGTATTCTGGACAATCGGTTTATTTACAGCATTTATTAACTTACTGATGTTGGTTCCCTCCATTTATATGCTTCAGATATATGATCGAGTTCTGCCGTCCAGTAACACAATGACTTTGCTGATGTTAACGCTGATTACGCTGGGTATGTACGCCATCATTGGTGGACTGGAATATATTCGGAGTCAGGTTGTTATCCGTATCGGCAGTCAGTTTGATATGTGCCTGAATCAGCGCGTATATACCGCATCGTATGAATCTAATCTGAAAAATGGTTCGACAGATGCGGGACAAATGCTGAATGACTTATCGACCATTCGCCAGTTCCTGACCGGAAGCGCGCTGTTTGCTTTTTTTGATGCGCCGTGGTTTCCGGTTTATCTGGGCGTTATTTTCCTGTTCAGCCCCTATTTAGGATTACTGGCACTGGTTGGGGCGCTTATCCTGATTGCGCTGGCTGTTCTGAATCAGTGGTTATCTCATTCCCCTCTGGCACAGGCCAATCACCTTTCCCTGCGTTCTGCCAACCTTGCCAGTACCAATTTACGTAACGCGGAAGTTATTGAAGCATTAGGTATGTTACCGGCGCTACGCCGGCGCTGGTTTGGCCTGCATGAGCGTTTCCTTAATTTTCAGCGTATCGCCAGTGAAAGATCTGCATCGATTACAGCCATCACTAAAACAGTGCGTATGGCACTACAGTCCTTGATCCTTGGTTTAGGAGGCTGGCTGGCAATTGAAGGCAATATCACGCCCGGAATGATGATTGCCGGCTCAATCCTGATGGGGCGGGCGCTATCCCCGATTGAACAGTTAATACAGGCATGGAAAAGCTGGAATGCTGCCCGTCTGTCATGGCAGAGGCTGGATAATTTGCTGAAAGCACAGCCTGAACGGAAAAGCGGGATGACCTTACCTGCTCCTAACGGAACGTTGTTGTTAGAAAAAGTGTTTGCTTCTCCGCCCGGAAAAATTAAAGCCGCTAAATCCACTGAAAAGAATAAGCCTGTTTTGCAGGACATCAATTTTTCCCTTGAAGCCGGAGATATTCTCGGTGTTATTGGGCCCAGCGCATCAGGAAAATCCACTCTGGCGCGTTTGCTGGTTGGTGTCTGGCAAGCTCAGGAAGGTGTAGTGCGGCTTGATGGTGCGGATATTTACCAGTGGAACAAGGATGAGCTGGGTTCTCACATCGGCTATTTACCACAGGATATTGAATTATTTGCCGGAACCATTGCGGAGAATATTGCCCGTTTTAATGATATTGATGCGGAAAAAGTCATCGAAGCGGCAGAGAAAGCGGGTGTACATCACTTAGTGCTCAATCTTGAACAGGGTTATGACACGCTGATTGGTGCAGGAGGTATGGGATTATCCGGCGGGCAGAAACAGCGGATCGGGTTGGCTCGGGCGCTTTATGGTAATCCATCGTTGATTGTGTTGGATGAACCCAATTCCAATCTGGATGATATCGGGGAAAAAGCACTGAGCCGAGCAATTAACCAGTTACGTCAACAGGGAAAAACGGTTGTGGTAATTACCCATCGTCCGGCGTTGCTCTCCCAAACAAATAAAGTTTTGTTGTTAGTACAGGGAAAAACAAAACTATTTGGTCCATCTCAGCAGGTTATGGCGGCATTGGCACAGTCAGCATCAGTACAGACAACACCTGTACAGGCGAAACCTGCCAGTAATATGAATTTGTCTGGGAGCTAAAATGTCCGAACACACCAACATAAAACAGACTCAACATAATGAACCCGCGTTACTGCCGCTGGATGCAAGCCGTTATCTGCGATTGGGCTGGCTGGTTATTGGTATTGGCATTCTGGGGTTTCTAATATGGGCAGCATTTGCTCCGCTCGATAAGGGTGTCGCTTCTTCCGGCATGGTCGTAGTGGATGGTAACCGTAAAACCGTTCAATCCCCGACTAATGGCATCATCAGGCAGATTTTAGTGGCAGAAGGAGAACATGTCAGGGCAGGACAGATATTGATTCAGCTCAGTCAGGTTCAGGTTAATGCCCAGATTGATTCTCTGAAACAACAATGGCATACCATGCTGGCAACGGAAGCGCGTTTACTGGCTGAACAGCAAGGTGCAGATGAACTGATTTTTCCAGAGTCTTTACAGGCCAAGTCTTCAGAACCACGGATTGACAATATTCTGGCGTTACAGAAACAGCTTTTTCTTTCCCGGCGGGAGATGCTGAAAAGTGATCTGGCGGGCATGAAGCAGTCAGAAGAAGGCGTGATTGTTCAGATCAAAGGATTGCGGGAGGCAATGGCAAATAAACAGCAGCAGAAGGCTTCACTTAAAGAACAAATCACAAACCTGCGCCCATTGACAGAAGAGGGCTATTTTCCCCGTAACCGTTATCTGGAACTACAGCGCAACCAGATTGAGTTAAGCGGCAGTATGGCTGAAATGGCAGGACGGATCGGGCTGCTTGAAAAGCAACAACAGGAAACGCAACAGCGGATTATTCAGCGACAGGCGGATTATCAGCGCGAAGTTCGTAGCCAGCTTGCTGATGTACAGGTTCAGGCCAATGAACTGCACAATAAACTGGAAACCGCGCAGTTTGATTTATCCCATACCTCGATTGCGGCTCCTGTTGAGGGAACGGTAGTCGGACTGAAGGTTTTTACTCAGGGAGGCGTTGTTGCATCAGGGGAAAAACTGATGGAGATCCTGCCTGAACAGAGTGCACTGGAAGTTGAAGCGCGTCTGATGGTACACCTGATTGATAAAGTTGAGATTGGTCAGAACGTTGATCTGATGTTCACGGCGTTAAACCAGAACCGCACACCTAAAGTGACCGGGAAATTGTTGGTTATTTCCGCCGACCGTTTAGTGGATGATGTGACCCGAGAATCCTATTACCAAATCCGAATACGGGTGACACCAGAAGGCATGGCGAAGCTGACGGATTTACATATCAAACCCGGAATGCCGGTTGAAGTTTTTGTCAAAACAGGGTCACGCTCACTGCTGAGTTATTTATTCAAACCGCTGGTGGACAGAGCATCAACATCGCTGATCGAGGAGTAGTGGAAATGTTCAGGCATCATCAAACTAAAGGGAAAAATACAAGAAAACGCTCTGTGCTCCTGTCGTTATTTTTAATCACTGTTCCCGCAATATTGCATTCAGCTCCGGTCAGGGCACTTTCCCTGACGGAGGCTTATGCTCTGGCGTTACATCATGATCCAACATTTCAGGCCGCGATAAAAGAGCAGGAAGCCGGGCAGGAAGAAAAAGCGCTCGGGCGGGCAGAGTTATTACCTAAGTTATCCATTAGCTATCAGAATGCTCCAAAGAACTGGCAGCAGATGGAATCCAGCTCTACGAATAAAAGGGGTCATCAGGTTAAAGAGCGTTTTGATCGGCAGTATGACAGCTACAGCGGCGTATTGCTCCTGACTCAGCCATTGTTTGATATCGAAGCCTGGTCACGCTATCAGATCCGTAAGGCTTATGCGCTGATGAGTGATGCCCGTTTTCGGGCTGACAGTCAGCAACTGGCTGTCAGAGTCGTGAATAGCTATGTTGCTGTCGCGTATGAGCAGGACAGGCTGGCGCAGATTGTGCAGCGGCGTATGGCCTATGAAAAACAGTTGGAAATGAATCAGAAATTATTCACTTCAGGTGAAGGAACCCGCACGGATATAGCAGAAACTCAGGCCCGTTACAGTCAGGTTCAGGCGGATGAGTTGACTGTGCGGGATGAGCTGGATGCGGCAATTCGTGACTTGCAGTTGTTAGTAGGAACGCCATTACCGGCAGATATCCCTGTGACTCGTTTATTGAATGTTGAGCATTTCAATACAATAAATCTGATGTTTGAAGGCTATGCCGATTGGGAACAGGCTGCATTGCGCCAAAATCCTCAATTAGCGGTCGCTCGCCAGAAAATTGATGTGGCATATCAGGAAATTAAACGTAGTCAGGCAGGATATTTGCCGAAACTGGAGTTATACGCTTCTCATAGTGAAAATAAATCCGGTACTGACAACACCATCAATCAGAAATATCGTACAGATTCTATTGGTGTTCGTGTTTCCATGAATCTCTATAACGGCAATGGAACATTGGCATCTGAGCGTCAGTCGGCGGCTAATTATGATAAGACCAAATATGAAATGGATGCGCAGGCTGGGGAAATCCTCAATGCACTGCGTCGCCATTATAACGGGTGTGTTAATGGGCAGAAGCGGATACGTGCTTATGAAGAGGCGGTAAAAGCGGCAGAATTGCAGGTACAGGCAACGGAAAAAAGTGTTCTGTTGGGGCAGCGGGTAAATGTGGATGTACTGAATGCAGAGCAGCAACTCTATATCGCCCGTCGTGAGCTTTCTCAGGCAAAATATGACTATATGAAATCCTGGATTGGCTTATTGAATGAATCAGGGCAGCTAAATAGCGAACATATTCAGCTGCTTTCTCATTATTTTGGTTGAATCCGTTACACGAGTTTGATTCAGAGACGGTTCAGCCGGAGTTGTTGCAAGTTACCATGCAGGGATAAATCGGTTTTTAACGAAGCAACTTCACGGCAGATATAGGCCATTTCTTTGTCAGACGCCAATTTATTACGCCATTTCTCCGGCTGAGTTTCCAGATCCCGGAAGAGATTATCTAACGAACCAGCCTGTTGCAGCAAAGTAACGGCTGTTTTGGGACCAATGCCCTGAACTCCCGGAATTTTGCTGCTGCTGATCCCCGCCAGCCCCCAGTAATCGGGTAACTGGGCAGGAGAAACGCCAAACTCCTGCTGTACAAAAGGCAGATCCAGCCAGCGTTTCTGGAAATAATCACGGATTTGGATATTCGGAGAAAGTAGCTGGCAATAACCTTTATCCGTCGAAACAATGGTAACCCGATGCCCTGTAGTAGCAACTTTGGTTGCCAGCGTTGCGGCTAAATCATCTGCTTCATGCCCTTCAGCATGCCAGCTGGCTACACCCAGCGCATTGAATGCCTGTTTAATCTGCGGCATTTCCTGTTGTAAATCCTCCGGCATAGCCGAACGCCCGGCTTTGTAATTGGGAAGTAACTGATGGCGCCAGCTATGGTAGCGATCATCTTCGTCAAATACCGCTACGGCATGGGTTGGAGAAGAGTGAGAGATTAATTGCTTCAACGCATGCTCACAGGCGGCAACGCAAGGCGTTCCCTGCACAGCATGGATACGTCGGATCAAATTCAGGGCGTCTACAATCAAAAGGTGTATCATAGTTTCTTATTCCATCCGTGGACTTATTCCCTGGCGACTGCCTCACTGGGTTTTGATGAGGCAGGTAATCTGCCATTATTTATCTGATGATTTTATAACATGGCTCATAAGCTGTGCCACCCGGAAGTTTCATGCGATTTTGCCTCACAAAATCTTCCAGCAGGCTATCCATCCGGCGCATAATTTCTGCGTCACCGTGAATCTCGAACACTCCGTGCTTTTCGATAGCCTGAATGCCGAACTCTTTCACATTGCCCGCCACGATACCAGAAAATACCCGTCTCAGTGCCGCTGCCAGTTTTTCCGTTGACTGATCCAGATGTAAATCCAGATTAGCCATGTTTTCATGATTAGGATCAAAAGGATACTGTAAATCATGAGGGATTTTCATTGCCCAGTTAAAACTGTAAGCATCACCGGTTGAGCGGCGATTTTCCTTGACCAGTGGCATCGCAGTTTTCATCACTCTGGCCACTTCTAATGGATCATCCACAATAATCTGGTAGTGACGGCGAGCCTGTTCACCCAGAGTGTTGACAATAAATTCATCCAGAACATGAAAATAATCAGCACTTTCTTTTGGCCCGGTTAAGACCAGAGGCAATACCTGATTCTCATTTTCAGGGTGCATCAGGATCCCCAGCAGATAAAGCAACTCTTCCGCTGTTCCCACACCTCCCGGGAAGATGATAATACCGTGAGCGATACGAACGAAGGCTTCCAGCCGTTTTTCGATATCTGGCATGATGATCAGTTCATTAACCAGTGGGTTAGGTGGCTCAGCTGCAATAATGGAAGGCTCTGTAATACCAATAAAACGGCTATTCTTATAGCGTTGTTGCGCATGACCGACCGCTGCACCTTTCATCGGTGCTTCCATTGCGCCCGCTCCGCAGCCGGTACAAATATTCAGCTCCCGTAAACCAAGCTCATTACCGACTTTGCGGGCATACAGATATTCTTGTTCATTGATAGAATGCCCGCCCCAACAGACGATCATATTCGGGTTTTCAGCAAGATGCAGCGCTTTGGCATTGCGCAGGATGGAGAAAACGGTATTAGTAATATGCATACCATTTTTCAGATTCAGAGAGTCGGCTTTTTGGGCATCGGTAATCTGCGCATGAACAAACAGAATATCCCGCAATACTGCGAATAAATTTGCCCGCAGAGAACGGATAATTTTGCCATCAACAAACGCTTCTTCCGGTGGATTGACCAGCTCCAGCTTAACTCCCCGCTCTCTGCGCAGGACGTTAATATCAAAATCTTTATGCTTTGACAGTAGTTCTTTGCTGTTATCAGTCTGGCTACCAGAATTGAGCACGGCGAGTGAGCAATTGCGGAAAAGGCGGTACAGATCACTGCTTGCTGTGCGTTTAAGGGTATCCACCTCAAGCTGAGAGAGTAAATCCATTGACCCTAACGGGCTGACATGTGTAATCAAGAATGACTCCTTTATACCCCAATAGGGGGTTTCTCATAATGGTTCTACCTGAAATTTGTAGGGACTATACACTTCGTCTTTCAAGTTGCCTCTTTGTTGGCTGCGCTCATTCACCCCGGTCACATAGTTAGCTATGTTCCCAGGGATTTACTCGCTTGCCGCCGTGACGCATCTTGAAATCCATTGTGTATAATTGAATGTATCTGGTTAAAAGTCAGCCCGTTAGGTTACCGGATGGCATACGGGAGTATGCCATCGGTGTGGATTCAGCGATTACTGACGGGCTAGCCTGCCGGTTGGCGGCACAAATGCGTCATTACTGCGCCACGGATTGATATCCAGCCCACCCCGGCGGGTATAACGCGCATAAACAGTGAGTTTTTCCGGCGCACATAACTGCATTAAATCATTGAAAATACGTTCAACACATTGCTCGTGGAATTCATTGTGGTGACGGAAAGAAACCAGATAACGCAATAGTTTTTCCTGATCGATTTTCGGGCCTTTATAGCGAATTTGTACTGAACCCCAATCAGGCTGGTTTGTGATCAGACAATTTGATTTTAATAGATGACTGACCAAAACTTCATCAACAACAGGTCCTGTCGCTGCACCATTAAGATAATCGCGATTGAATTGATAATCATCAATTTCAATATCCTGATTATCAATACATTTACCTTCAAAATCGGCAATTGGCTGTTGATTGAAATCATGCAGAGGGTATAAAACAACGTCAATCTCACCGTTGGCACAAGCAGACAAATCCCGTTGCAGTGTTTGCTGGACGGTCTCCCAATCAGCAAAGCGGGTTTGATTAAAGCTATTCAGATAGAGTTTGAAACTTTTTGACTCAATAAGATTTTCACTGGCGGCATTCAGACTGACATGCCCAATGGCAACCTGAGGAACACCCCGCGAATTGAGCCATGACAGTTCGTACATTGTCCAGATGTCTGCGCCGTAAAACGGCAGATTATCAGGATACAGTCCAAGTGGCTCACGGTTCATACTGCGGGGAACGGCCTGTAGTAATGCAGGTTCATACGTATCACAGTATGAAGTTGGTTTGCCGAGAGTAAGTTGGGAAAGTGCCTGATTATCTTGATACAAAGACATAAGATTCCTCAAAGGTAATATACCCTGCATTTAAGAGCGATAGGGCGGAGTTTATTGTTTTGAATACAAGCGGTAGTGTATCAAGGAATATTGATAATTCGTATTTTTATTGCGCATTTTAAAGAAACTCAGCCCGATAATTGCCATCCAAATCAGAAAAGATTCTTAAACGGGCTGAATTATTTATCCCGTGAGATATATATAGATAACTAATATAGAGTATTCGCTTTTATTTGGAAGAAATTAACTTCTCTAATAATGGCGATCTGAACAGATTATGCGGATCAAATTTCTGTAAGGTATTAATTGCCGAATGCCAATTATTATCAGCAGGTAATCCATCCGTAAATGAGGCCGGGATTTTTTGGGTCAGTATATCCTCATTAGCCCATGCACCCTTTGTGCTGTATCCCCAGCCTTTACTCCATTCAACACGAATAGACGCGTAAGTGTCATCAAATTCTTTAAACATCCATGCTTCAAGCCTGCTATAAAATTCAGCAGCATATTGGGTATCTGGATGGGTTAACACATCAAGCCAAATGGCGACGTCCCACTCTGGTCGATCCTGACGTGGGCGAATAGCAGATAGACTTGGTACTACTGCATTTTCCTGCACTACTTCAGAAGGTTCATCCAGTGCTGTAACTCGGATCTCAATGGGTCCGTTGACTGGGTATTTTCCCTGATTCTGGTATTCCTGCATTAAGGAGTGCCATTGGGCATAAAAGAGATGGAGAACTTTTTGAATATTACTTCGGCTGGTTAATATGGCATAACCATTTGCAGTAACACGTAATGTTGTTGGCTTAACATATAACAGTAAATTTTTGCTCCAGCCCCAGATATCATTTCCGGCAGCTAAAAAATAACCTAGCATCACTGCGTATTGAAGATGGGAAAATATAGGCGTGAGACTCGGATTATCATGGGTTATCTGTTTAATGAGTTGAGATATTTGAACAGGGATATTATCAGAAAACGGATAGTTGTACGGGTGGGTAACTTCAATACTGGAAATAGGCTTTTTCGGTGCAACACTCCATACCTTTAACCAAGGGTTAGCAGTGAATGGGAATAAAATAGCTTCAGCACGCCCACTTTTATCCAGAAAGTGACTAAAAGTTTTTTTATTTTTTTTATCTTGTGAAAGTGCAAATAGTTCTGTCGCCGGAATATCAGTAATACTTTCACACCGAAGACGCTGGTTTTTACCAGCCTGAAGCTCAGCATTTAAAATCAGGGAGCAGCCTAAATTCACGAGAAGAGGCGCACACTCAGGATCATTGCGCTTAAAATTCCTGATAATATATTGCTCATTTTTTTCATCCCACACGACGGCAGACAGAGAGAGTACAGAGTTACTGATTGAGCCAAAGTGATGGCCGGCTTGCGGTTCTTCATTCAGCGCCTTAACACTTGTTCCATGTCCACCGATTGCCAGTACTCCGCCAAGAGTTAAATCACCGGGTGCCGGAGTTGCAGTAAAACCAACTCCTTGCTCTTCCATTTTTGTCATGAGTGTTTCCATTAATACACCAGCCTGCGCAGTGACAATGGCATACTCAGGAAGATGTTTAATACTTACTTGATTAAAGTGCTGGGTAAGATCCATGAGCATGACTTGATGATTATTTTGTTCCTGAGCTGAAATGATCAAAGGCGACCAGTTATGTGACTCTCCCACCACTCTCAGTTTATAATTTTTTTTCCACGCCCAATTAACAACTAAAATAATTTCTTTGTCTGATTTAGGGATACTGCATGGAATATGATTCGAATAAATTTCTTCTGACCAGTTAATAAATTCTCTATATATCAATTTTACGTCTTTAGGGAAATCAGTTAATGTCAGGTTTATTTTTTTATTCTTATTTTCTTTATTTAATTTGTTTGGATTTTTGTTTTTTATGTTCATTATGTTATTACCTTGTAGGATATAAATAAAATCACTATTTTGAATCCATGTTTATAGTGTGGATAACAAGAGGTGTTATTTTTTCTATTAATACTATTTTGTTTTAATTTATGACTTATGAGAGATGGCTTTATTCATCCCCTGGCTATAAATTCAGGCCAGGTACACGGCATAATATTACTTGAAGGGAGATGATTCTCTTTCCTGTTATAAATAGTGTAGAACCTGATACCATTATTTTATGGAAGTGATGACACTATTTTTATACACAATGGATTTCAAGATGCGTCGCGGCAGCAAGCGAGTAAATCCCCAGGAGCATAGATAACTATGTGACTGGGGTGAACGAGCGCAGCCAACAAAGAGGCAATTTGAAAGACGAAGTGTATAGTTGTTATTTTGCTTAAAACCGTATAGGAATACGCAGAATACGAGTAACAGACAGAAAAATGGAAGAAACAAACATATGACCTTCAATGTGACAAAAGCACTTGCTGATTTTACCCGACGCTATGTTGAATTGTGGCAGGAGGAAACCGGATTACCACCAGCGAGCAGTGAATTATATAGTGTGCCGTCCCCCTGTATCGAACGTACAGGTGATGAGGTGGTGCACTGGCTTCCGAAGCCTTTTACTCCAGCGGATAAACTCAGTAAGGTAGAAAACGCACTGGATATCTGTTTGCAGAATTCTATTCACGACTACTATGTCACTCAGTTAGCGGGCGACATGTCTGCCAGTTTTGATGGACTGAGCTTCAGCTTGATTCAGGTATGGAGTGAGGATGATTTTGTCCGGCTGCAGGAAAATCTGATAGGCCATCTTGTGACACAAAAGCGCCTGAAACTCTCACCGACGGTATTTATTGGTACAACGGATTCTGACATGGGGCTGATTTCTGTATGTAATCTGACAGGTCAGGTCATACTTGAGCAATTTGGCAGTAAGGAACGAACCGTATTATCTGCTGATTTAGCCGCTTTCCTCTCTGCTGCTACCCCTGTGATATCTTCATAGGTGCAGATATCAGTTTACTTTTTTGTAAGACATATCTCACATGTGATGTGAGATATGTCTCTTAATCATCGTATCAATACCTCTGATAAATATTATTTTTATTTTATATCAATAATATGCAAATCATTATCAAGATATCTTTTTGGTGAAATGCTTTTCCTGACGATTCAGGTAGCTTGTTTCAAGCTACTGAATCGACGATTATTTTGTTGTTCCGCTAGGAATCACAGCGACAAAATTATTAAGGAATGATGTCATCAGGAAGGTGACTCAAGGATGATTCGGTTCGGGCAGGACTGCCAGATACTATCAATATAATGATCTTTTAAGGAATAACAGACAGGGAAGTACTTTGTCAGGGAATGCGCAGGAAGCGACCAATTTAGCCGGATTGCTATGATAATCAAATAAGAGGGGAGATTCTGTCTCCCCTCTTATTTTGTTTTGTGGCATTTTATGCTGTCACATATTTTTCGCTGAGATCGAACAGTGATACTCTTACGATTTAATGACGCAATGGCAGTTCCTGCTATTGGGATTACAGTCAGGATAAGATAAGAATCATGAGTATCGAGAAACAAATTCTCCACAAATTACAGCTCATTGAAGCCACGATGAAAACCGTTGGCTTATGGCAGAGTTACCCGCCCAAACCAGAAGCGTACGAAAGCACAGAGCCTTTCTCTATTGATACGATGGCGGCGGAAGAATGGCTCCAATGGGTATTAATTCCCAGAATGAGTGCGCTGATTGAGCAAAAAGCCAGCTTACCAACATCATTTGCAATCGCTCCCTATTTTGAAGAAGTCTATAAAGAAGAGACAGAACGTTATTTACCGTTGCTTGAGCATTTGCGTGAACTGGACAGCCTGTTTACATCGGATGATCTGGCAGGGAATAGTTGATAATGCTGGATATTATCTATCAGGATGAACACATCGTTGCAGTAAATAAGCCGGCGGGCTGGTTGGTTCATCGTAGTTGGCTGGCGCGTCATGAAACCGTCTTTGTTATGCAGACACTGCGTGACCAGATTGGTCAGCATGTTTTTCCTGTTCATCGGCTGGACAGGCCAACATCCGGCGTTTTGCTGATGGGGCTGTCGAGTGATGTGGCCCGAACACTCTCCCAGCAATTCGAACATCAGCAGGTACAAAAAACGTATCATGCAGTTGTGCGTGGTTATGTCGAAGGAGAGGAGATTATCGACTACGCATTAATGGAAGAGTTGGATAAAATTGCGGATAAATTCGCTGATACGGACAGGGAAGCGCAATCCGCCATTACTCATTACCGCGCACTGGCAAAAATTGAGTGTCCGGTTGAAATAGGGCGTTATCCGACATCACGTTTCAGCTTATTGGAACTGAAACCCAAAACCGGGCGTAAGCACCAGCTACGACGACATATGTCACATATCCGTCATCCCATTATCGGGGATACCACACACGGAGATTTGCGTCAGAATCGAGGAGTTGCTAAATATTATCAGACAGGCAGATTAATGCTGCATGCAAGCCACCTTCAACTCAGGCATCCGGTAACCGGCCAGGAGTTGTTATTGACTGCCCGTTGGGATTCTTCATGGCAGCATTTGCTTGAACAATTTGGCTGGCAAGGCCTTGTACCGGAACTGGAATGTTCACATCCGGTTGCTTGTGAATTACAGCCGACAGAATAGCCGCCTGAAAAAATAAACGTTCACCACTTATACCTAATGGATTTCAAATTGCATCGCGGCGGCAAGGGAGTAAATCCCCCAGGAGCATAGATAATGTGACTGGGGTGAACGAGCGTAGCCAACAAAGAGGCAGCTTGAAAGACGAAGGGTATACGAATAAAAGCAGTATCAAACAGAATGAAGGGATCATATCTATGGCAAAGATTGGTATTTTCGTTGGTACAGTTTATGGCAATGCATTGGCTGTTGCTGAAGAAGCGCAGCAGATTCTTGAGCAGCAGGGGCATGAGGCTGAAGTATTTGAAGAGGCAACTCTGGAGCAATGGCAGGAATACTTACAGCAGGTAGTACTGGTTGTGACATCCACAACCGGACAGGGGGATTTGCCTGATAATATCCAGCCGCTTTATGCGGAATTGAATGACCAGCTGGGTTATCAGCCTGATTTACGTTACGGCCTTATTGCGCTGGGTGACAGCAGTTATGACACTTTTTGTGGAGGAGGTCATACCTTTGATGCGCTGCTACAAGAGCAAGGGGCTAAGCGGATCGGTGAAATTCTGCTGATTGATGCTCTCGAGGTAGTTGAGCCGGAAGTTTTTGCTCAGGGCTGGGTTGAGGAGTGGGGAAATTTATTATAGGCGCTCCCGCATATTCCGTTGGTTATACCGCTTATTCCCTTTATCTCCTTGTTGCCAGAAAAGGGATAAGCGGTGTGTGACACAGCTAATATCATTACTTACGGGTCAGTTTTTCTAAATCTGCTTCTATTTCTGCGATCTTATTGGCAACGACATGCTCAAGGTGACGTAAGTCGTCGAGGATTTTGTGTTTCAAATCCACTTCTGCCTGTTCACGTTTACAAATCTGATCCAGTTCTTCCAGCACATAACGCAGGTTGGTGTTGATCTCTTTAACTTCTTTATAACCTTGCCCTGTATTATCGTCAGAGACAGTTTTGAGCTGGCGTGGGTATTTGAATTTAACGCTTTTGGCAAAGAATTCACCCCTATCTTTGCGAAAATAAATCTTAAGAATGTCGTTATTCGCTTCCTGACGGAGGCTATAGCGATCAATATCTTCAGGGTGAGTAATCCCTAAACTCTTCAAGTTATCGTACATAGCGCGTCACCTAGTCACCTAAATGAAATGGAAAATATTAAGAAAACAGCGGATTTATTATCCATTTCGAGTTTGTTGAAAGTCAATCAGTTAATTATTAGAAGGAAATCGTACAAAAAGTAACAGGTCTGCTTATTGAACTTAAGGGATAACCAAACTAATATCGACGGAAGAGATATTTATCAATTTGATAACAGCGTTAGTCATTTAGATAAACAAAATGGGGAAGGCGATGCCCAAGAGACTGATAGATCCGGGAAAAATTAATGCAGTTTTTGCTCATTTGAACGAAAACTCAGATAATTATGTTCTTTATAACTCATTAATAAGTGGATTAGAGATCACTGAGCAAATAAAAGGATTAATGCTTCCTCCCGGTTATCGCATGGTCCGTGTAGATGGGCGATTGAATGAATGGATTCAGCAATCCCATTTTGAATTAGCTTTGGTAAATGATGCATCTAAAGAGGTTGTTTATTATAACCGTGTGGTTATACAGCCAGATGTAGTGTTAAATTGTCGTCCTGTAACGCAGATTCTGGTCTGGCGTATCAGGACACCGCAGCATAGAGCTGTATTACGTGATTTAGCAGGTAAGGTGTTTTTTGATTATCTTGTTGAACAGTACAATATCATTGTATCGGATATGAACCAGACCACCGATGGCATGGCTTTTTGGCAGGATCGCATGTATGACGCGCTGGTATACCAGATGTATGTTTATGCTTATGACATGATCACTTGCGAATTACACAGGATCCAGTCTCAAACTGATGTCAGTCGTCAGGAAATGTGGTTATGGGGAGATCCGGAGCATCATCAGAATAGGTTAGCAATCATTTCTAAAAATGAACTACCAATTGAATAAGACTGTTTTGGTGACATGATTAGGTGATGCTGGGTATTATCCAGTCAGTAAAGTTGAGCCATCCAACAAGATGGCTCAACTTTTAAAACTTAATCAATATTTCGCAGCAATTCATTGATACCCACTTTGCCACGGGTTTTGGCATCGACTTTTTTCACGATAACAGCACAATACAGGCTGTAGCTGCCATCTTTGGAAGGCAGGTTACCTGATACGACGACAGAACCCGCAGGCACCCGGCCATAATGGATTTCGCCGGTTTCACGATCATAGATTTTAGTACTTTGGCCGATGTAAACACCCATTGAGATCACAGAGCCTTCTTCTACGATAACCCCTTCCACAATCTCAGAGCGTGCACCGATAAAGCAGTTGTCTTCAATGATAGTCGGGTTAGCCTGCAATGGTTCCAGAACACCACCAATGCCGACACCACCGGACAAGTGAACATTTTTGCCGATTTGAGCACAGGAACCTACTGTTGCCCATGTATCGACCATTGTGCCTTCATCCACATAAGCACCCAGATTGACGTAAGATGGCATTAATACAGTATTACGTGCAATGTAGGCGCCCTGACGTACTGCTGCTGGTGGTACGACACGGAAGCCTTCTTTTTCGAAACGCGCCTGATCATAATCAGCAAACTTCATCGGTACTTTATCGAAATAGCGGCTTTCAGCACCTTCCATAACCTGATTGTCATTAATGCGGAAAGAGAGCAGGACTGCTTTTTTCAGCCACTGATGTGTTACCCACTCACCTGCGATTTTTTCAGCGACACGCAGTTTACCGCTGTCCAACATTTGAATGACCTGATTGATGGCATCACGTGTTGTTTCATCAACAGTTGTTGGAGTGATGTTGGTACGGTTTTCAAATGCACTTTCGATAATGCCCATTAACTCGGCAATAGGTTGTATTTGCTGCATTGGTAAGGGCTCCTTTATTCTTAGTCAAATATGGGTTAGTGAACGCTATACTTTATCCTTGGTGTTAAGGGCTTCTGTCAACCTTTCTGACAATTCATCTTTGATTTTTTTATCCAGTGCCAAATAATCTTTATCCGTCAGTACAAAAAAATCCTCTACCCGCTCACCGATGGTTGTAATGCGCGCACCATGCAGGGAAATACCTAATTCGGCAAAAATACTGCCGACTTTGGCCAGTAAGCCGGGTTGATCCAGAGCGACGAGTTCCATATAAGTGCGTCGGGTATTTTGTGTCGTTAAGAAACTAATTTTGGGAGGTACGTCAAAGTGGCGTAATTTAGCCGGTAATTTACGCGTTTTGGGTGCTTTCGGATGAGGATCGTTAATGGCTTTGAGCAAAGACTGGCGGATAGGCTCATGGCGGTCAGGCGCCAGAGAGTGATCATTCGGATCCAGTATGACAAAGGTATCCATTGCCATTTCGTCCCGATTAGTAAAGATCTGGGCATTATGAACACTTAAATTGCGCCGATCTAATTCTCCCACGACAGCCGCGAAAAGAGAAGGTCTATCCTGACACCAGATAAATATTTCCGTTCCTCCATGAGAAAATGAAGTACTAATCAATACCATTGGATCGGGATATTGATGGTTAACTAAATGGCTGGCATGCCATGCCAGTTGATCCGGTGTGTGGCGCAAAAAATAATCTGCGTGGCAGCGGCTCCAGATATTATGTAACCTTTCTTCGTCAATCGCTTCCTGACGTAACAGTGCCAAAGCCTGTAGGCGGTTATGCCGGATACGTTCCCGTAAATCAGGCGTATTTTGTATCCCTTTAAGTAACTGGGTTTCAGTCGCGAAATAAAGCTCGCGCAGCAGGCTCTGTTTCCAGCTGTTCCATAGTTTGGCGTTTGTGGCACAGATATCGGCAACAGTGAGGCAAAGCAGGTAATTCAGGCGATTCTGATTTTTGACCTGACAGGCGAATTGCTGAATGACTTCGGGATCCTGAATATCCCGCCGTTGAGCAGTGATTGACATCAGTAAATGATAGCGAACAAGCCACTCCACCAATTCAGCTTCGTAAGTTGTCAATCCATGCTGTCTGGCGAAGGTAAACGCATCTTTCGCTCCCAGCTCGGAATGGTCGCCATTGCGTCCTTTGGCAATATCATGGAAAAAAGCGGCCAGCCGCAGTAATTCAGGCTGCGGTATGCGTGGATAAAGTTCAACACACACAGGATGAAGTATGCGGTTATTTTCATCGGCAAAACTTTCCAGTTTCTGTAATAACCGGATGGTGTGCTCATCGACGGTATAAGCATGAAACAGGTCAAACTGCATTTGGCCGACTATGTTGCTCCAAAGTGGAGTATAGGCACTTAATACACTGTGGCGATGCATTGGCAGCAAAGCACTTTTGACTGCGTGAGGGTGCCTCAGGATTGCCATAAAAATTTTTCGGGCTTGAGGAAGTTCGCACAATGGCTGCTTAAGGTTCCGGCGGGCATAGCGAAGCTGGCGTAACGTAGTGGAATAGATCCCGTTAATTTCCCGGTGAACGGCCATGTGATAAAACATGTTCAGAATTGATGCAGGATCACGGGTAAACAGTGATTCATCAATAACATCGATAAGATCTCCCCGTAACTGAAAGGATTCATTCAGGGGACGGGGTTTTTCATCTGGCTGTAGTGTCAGGATTGCTTCATCAAACAGTTGCAACAGCATGTCGTTTAATTCGCTGACTCGGCGAGTCACGCGATAAAAATCTTTCATCATACGTTCAACAGGCTGATTATGTTCTCCTTTATAGCCGAGAAGCTGAGCGACACTAAACTGTTGTTCAAACAACAGCCGGTTATCGTAACGGGTAACAGACAGATGGAGGGCAAAACGGATACGCCAGAGAAAATTCTGGCATTCGTTCAATTCATCCCGCTCTTCGTGAGTCAGAAAACCAAAATCGACCATTTCATCTAAAGATGTCGCCCCGAAATGACGGTGAGCCACCCAAAGGAGCGTATGGATATCACGTAATCCTCCCGGGCTGCTTTTTATATCAGGTTCCAGATTGTAGCTGGTACTGTGGTATCGCTGATGACGATTTTTCTGTTCGGTGAGCTTGGAGGCAAAAAATTGGGCTGATGGCCAGAAGTCATCACTGAAAATGTGTTTTTGTAAGCGCAGGAACAGAGGTAAATCACCACAGATTAAGCGGGATTCCACTAAGTTAGTAGCGATAGTCAGATCGGAAAGCCCTTTTTCAAGGCACTCTTCGAGAGTTCTGACACTGTGGCCGACATCCAGACGGATATCCCAGAGCAGAGCAATAAAGCGTCCAATCTGGGTTGATTGTTCTTCAGTCAGTGGATGTTCACTCAGAATCAGCAGATCGATATCTGAAAGAGGATGCAACTCGCGTCTTCCATAACCCCCAACAGCAATCAGGGAAAGAGTATCTATCTGATCAAACCCATACTGCTGCCATAACCGGGTCAGAAGTTTATCAATATAATCACTGCGTGCATAAATCAGTGCGGTCGGGGAAATACCCGCTTTGAATGCCTGTTCAAGCCATAGTTGAAACTCATCAATATGCTGCTTCAGCACCGGGCATTGCAGATCATCACATGAAAATTCTACCGGAGAGACAGGAGGAATCGGGGCGTGCGCAAAAGCAATATCAACTGGCATATTCAGAAACCTATGATAAGAAACTGTGAGATGGGCAGGCGTTTGTAGTCGATTTTGTAGTCGATGATGAAGCCCTGTGAGGACAGTTTATGTACAAGGGCTTCATTTGGCAATGCTATCCTGACAACAGGATCTTTGGCAGGAGTGAGCAAATTATGTCAGCAGATTGTTATCGATTAATCTGCGGTTGGTTTACGTAACTACTCGTTAAGCTATTACGCGTTAACCAATACCGCTGAAATCTGCGCTTCTTCCTCTTTGCGCCATGTCATGATTTCGCAGCCGTTGTCAGTAACGACAATCGTGTGCTCGTATTGTGCAGACCAGCCGCGATCTTTGGTTTTGACAGTCCAGCCATCTTTCATGGTACGGATACGATAATCGCCAGCATTGACCATTGGTTCGATAGTGAAAGCCATGCCTTTTTGCAGCACAACACCGCCATCATCGGCATCGTAATGAAGTACATGTGGTTCTTCGTGGAAAACCCGGCCAATACCGTGACCACAATATTCACGAACTACTGAGAAATCATTCCCTTCCACATATTGCTGAATCGCTTTGCCGATAGTACGCAGACGGATACCCGGTTTTACCATTTTCAGCGCAAGGTACAGACTTTCCTGAGTCACACGGCACAGTCGTTCGCCCTGAATCGTTGGTTTTCCAACGATGAACATTTTGGAGGTATCGCCGTGGAATTCATCTTTAATAACAGTAACATCGATATTAACGATATCGCCGTCTTTCAGTACCTTGTCATCACTTGGAATGCCGTGGCAAATCACGTCATTGACAGAAATACAGACGGATTTAGGAAAACCGTGGTAACCCAGACAGGCAGAAATAGCCTGCTGTTTATTAGTGATGTGTTCGTGGCAAATCCGATCAAGCTCACCCGTGGTAACGCCTGCTTTAACGTGTTGCTCGATCATCTCCAGAACTTCAGCTGCCAGACGACCGGCAACGCGCATTTTCTGAATATCTTCGTCTGTTTTGATAGTAATAGCCATGAAATCAGTCCATTAGAACCGGTAAATCACCGATTCTTTGATATTAGTTAATGAAAAAATGATGGAGTTAATGGTATCAGCCTGCCTGATATCTAACAATAACCGTTGATTGCTAAGACGTCAGAAAGCGATAACAAATGTTGGTGTATAGGGTCGGATTATGGTATAAAGCGCGCCGGTATTCTGTGTAATTGTTTCCTGTGGAAGCAATATTTCAGAAATGCTAAATAAACTCATTTGTGTAAATAACACACACGGATCGGCACATACACCGGGGTGCTCTCATGTGACTAATTCGTATGAATCTCTTTCATGCGGTATGAATAGCACACAGTTAAAGAGTCGGTGTCATGGGATCTGTGGAGGCATAACCCCAATTAACTTTATAGAGGTCTAAAATGGCAACTGTTTCCATGCGCGATATGCTGCAAGCGGGCGTTCACTTCGGTCACCAGACTCGTTACTGGAACCCAAAAATGAAACCTTTCATCTTTGGCGCTCGTAACAAAGTTCATATCATCAACCTGGAAAAAACTGTTCCAATGTTCAACGAAGCTCTGGCTGAACTGAACAAAATTGCTTCCCGTAAAGGCAAAATTCTGTTTGTTGGCACCAAGCGTGCTGCAAGCGAAGCAGTAAAAGAAGCAGCTCTGGGCTGTGACCAATACTTCGTTAACCACCGCTGGTTAGGTGGTATGCTGACTAACTGGAAAACTGTTCGTCAGTCAATCAAGCGTCTGAAAGATCTGGAAGCTCAGTCTCAGGACGGTACTTTTGACAAGCTGACTAAGAAAGAAGCGCTGATGCGTTCTCGTGAGCTTGGCAAACTGGAAAACAGCCTGGGCGGTATCAAAGACATGGGCGGCCTGCCTGATGCTCTGTTTGTTATCGATGCTGAACACGAACACATCGCTATCAAAGAAGCAAACAACCTGGGTATCCCAGTATTCGCTGTTGTTGATACTAACTCTGATCCAGATGGCGTTGATTTCATTATCCCTGGTAACGACGACGCAATCCGTGCAGTAAAACTGTACCTGACTGCTGCTGCGACTTCTGTTCGTGAAGGCCGTTCACAGGATCTGGCTGTTCAGGCTGAAGAAGGTCTTGTAGACGCTGAATAATAAGGCATGCTCATTTCTGAGCCCTTATTGACCAGGTATTGAAATATATTGGTTAGGGGGCCTGTCAAGGCCCCCTTTACATATCTGATATAGAACTATACCCAATGGATTTCGAGTTGCATCGCGGCGGCAAGGAAGAGAATCCCCGAGAGCATAGATAACTATGTGACTGGGGTGAACGAGCGCAGCCAACAAAGAGGCAGCTTGAAAGACGAAGGATATTATCTGATAACTTTCCACGCGGAATATTATCTTCCCGCGAGACACATCGAGGAATTAAACAAATGGCTGACATTACCGCTGCTCTGGTAAAAGAACTGCGTGAGCGTACTGGCGCAGGCATGATGGAATGTAAAAAGGCACTGGTTGAAGCGAATGGTGATATCGAGCTGGCTATCGATAACATGCGTAAATCAGGTCAGGCAAAAGCGGCTAAAAAAGCAGGCCGTGTTGCAGCTGAAGGCGTTATCCTGGTTGAAGTTTCAGCAGATGCTAAATTCGCAGGTATCGTTGAACTGAACTGTGAAACTGACTTCGTTGCTAAAGATGCTGGCTTCCTGGCATTCGGTAAAGAAGTTATCACTTCCGTTATGGCTGACAAAAATTCTGACATCGATGCACTGAAAGCTAAGTTCGAAGAACAGCGTACTGAACTGGTTGCTAAAATCGGTGAAAACATCAACATCCGTCGTGTTGCTATTCTGGAAGGCGAAGCTGTAGGTTCTTACCTGCACGGTGCTCGTATCGGTGTTCTGGTTGCTGCTGAAGGCGCAAACGAAGAACTGATCAAGCACGTTGCAATGCACGTTGCTGCAAGCAAGCCAGAATATGTTGACCCATCTGACGTTCCTGCTGACGTTGTTGCGCGCGAGCATCAGATCCAGCTGGACATCGCAATGCAGTCTGGCAAACCACGTGAAATCGCAGAGAAAATGGTTTCTGGCCGTATGAACAAATTCACCGGCGAAATCTCTCTGAATGGTCAGAACTTCGTGATGGATCCAAGCAAAACTGTTGGCGCTCTGCTGAAAGAGAACAACGCTAAAGTTATCAACTTCATCCGTTTTGAAGTTGGCGAAGGCATCGAGAAAGTTGAATCTGACTTCGCAGCAGAAGTTGCTGCGATGAGCAAACAGTCTTAATTGTCTTAACGGAGCCGCCGATTGGCGGTTCCGTCTTATCTATACCCAATGGATTTCAAGATGGATCGCGGCGGCAAGGGAACTCATCCCCGAGAGCATAGATAACCGTATGTTTATAAAAACGGTGAACGGGGTGAGCGAGCGCAGCCAACAAAGAGGCAACTTGAAAGACGAAGAGTAAGAAGAATTTTTACATCTAGCTGCATAGCATGGATGTGTATTAACTGAATAATTGTAGTAACCCCCAATAATCCTTATCTGCTTAGGACTGAAACACCATGGCAACCAATGCAAAACCCGTATATCAGAGAATCCTGCTTAAGCTCAGTGGAGAAGCCCTGCAAGGCGCAGAAGGTTTTGGTATCGATGCTAGCGTCTTAGACCGCATGGCTCAGGAAATCAAAGAACTGGTTGAGCTGGGTATTCAAGTCGGCGTCGTTATTGGCGGAGGCAACCTGTTTCGCGGAGCCGGTCTGGCTGAAGCAGGAATGAACCGTGTAGTCGGCGACCACATGGGCATGTTGGCAACAGTAATGAATGGTCTGGCAATGCGTGATGCCTTACACCGCGCCTATGTGAACGCCCGTCTGATGTCCGCTATTCCTCTGAATGGCGTCTGTGATAACTATAGCTGGGCTGAAGCGATCAGCTTACTGCGTCATGGTCGTGTTGTTATTTTCTCGGCAGGTACTGGCAACCCGTTCTTTACGACAGATTCCGCAGCTTGTCTGCGCGGTATTGAGATTGAAGCGGATGTTGTGTTAAAAGCAACCAAAGTTGACGGGGTTTACTCCGCTGATCCTGCAAAAGATCCAGAAGCTGTTCTTTATAACAAACTCGATTATCAGGATGTATTGGAGCGTGAACTGAAAGTTATGGATCTTGCTGCCTTTACACTGGCCCGCGATCATAACCTGCCAATCCGTGTCTTCAATATGAACAAACCAGGTGCACTTCGTCGTGTTGTAATGGGTGAAAATGAAGGTACGCTGATTTCTCACGACTGATTTCTTCGTACACAGAGACATCGGTGAGATTTGACGGTATGATCAGCGTCCTGATGCGCCAAATTTAATGACACAGGGTCATAGTATGCCATACTGGCATTTATGGTCTAGAAAATAACCAGTTCCCAAGGGTTTATAACGTGATTAATGAAATCAAGAAAGACGCACAAGACCGCATGGAAAAAAGCGTCGAAGCACTGAAAAACCAAATCAGCAAGGTGCGTACTGGCCGTGCTTCTCCTAGCCTGCTGGATGGCATCAGCATCGAATATTATGGCGCAGCGACTCCATTGCGTCAGATCGCGAACGTTGTTGCCGAAGATGCACGTACTTTAGCGATCACAGTATTTGATCGTTCTATGACTCCGGCTGTTGAAAAAGCGATTATGGCTTCTGATTTGGGTCTGAATCCATCTTCTGCCGGAACCATTATTCGTGTTCCTCTGCCTCCACTGACTGAAGAACGTCGTAAAGATTTGATCAAAGTGGTTCGTGGTGATGCAGAACAGGGGCGTGTATCTATCCGTAATATCCGCCGCGATGCTAACGATAAAGTTAAAGCACTGCTGAAAGATAAAGAAATCAGCGAAGATGAAGAACGTCGTTCACAGGACGATATTCAGAAACTGACTGATACCTTCATTAAAAAGATTGATGAAGCACTGGCGAACAAAGAAACAGAGTTGATGGAATTCTAATTGCCATTTCTCTGCTGTGTCTGGTTGATTCCGGGTTGTTTCCCAGCCAATGAAGAGGCAGCTTGAAAGACAACGGGCATAACTTAACGCCGCAGCCCTGCGGCGTTATTCTTATCATTTAATATTATCAATATTACATTTCGTATCACATTTCTTTCTCAGGCAATGGACATAGCGATCAGGACAGATCAAACTATTGCGATATTATGTCAGTAGAATACTCAGAGTATTAATATGAAACGCTTAACTATCCTCGGTTCAACGGGGTCCATCGGGACAAGTACACTCTCAGTTGTCAGAAAGAACCCAGATAAATTCCGTGTTGTGGCACTTGTTGCCGGGAAAAATAGTGGAGTCATGGCACAACAGTGTCTGGAATTTCAGCCTCAGTATGCCGCAATGGCCGATGAACATTCCGCAACAGTATTGCGGCGGTTATTGCAGGAACAGGGCTGCCAGACTGAAGTTCTGGCAGGAAAAGAGGCTATCTGTGATTTAGCCGCGCTGGAAGATGTCGATCAGGTTATGTCTGCGATTGTTGGTATCGCAGGGTTACTGCCAACACTGGCGGCTATCCGTAAAGGTAAGCAGGTTCTGCTGGCCAACAAAGAATCACTTATTACCAGCGGGCGTTTATTTATGGAGGCAGTTAATCAATATAAGGCACAATTGTTGCCGATTGATAGCGAACATAATGCCATTTTTCAGAGTTTGCCTGAGTCAGTCCAGCACAATCTTGGTAATGCAACATTAAAAGATCATGGCATTTCCAGTATTATTCTGACCGGATCTGGCGGCCCATTCCGTAAAACACCGCTGGAAAAATTCTCTTCTGTCACCCCCGATGAAGCTTGCGCTCACCCAATCTGGTCAATGGGACGTAAAATTTCCGTTGATTCTGCAACAATGATGAATAAAGGGCTGGAATATATTGAAGCCCGCCATCTGTTCAACGCTTCTGCTGATGAAATGGAAGTTCTGCTGCACCCACAATCTGTTATCCACTCAATGGTGCGTTATCAGGATGGCAGTATCATTGCACAGTTGGGCACACAGGATATGTGTACGCCAATTGCTTATAGCATGGCTTATCCCAATCGCATTGAGTCTGGCGCTAAACCGCTGGATTTTACTGAACTCAGCACACTGACTTTCGAAGCTTTGGATTATCGTCGTTATCCCTGCCTCAAACTGGCGATTGATGCCTGTCATGAAGGTCAGGCAGCAACAACTGCATTGAATGCCGCTAATGAAGAAACAGTGAGTGCCTTCTTGCAGAATCAGATCCGTTTCACTGATATTGCGGTGATGAATCGGCAGGTTGTAGAGAAATTAAATTTGCCTGAACCTCAAAGCATTGAAGAGGTCTTAGAAATCGACCATATAGCAAGAACTCTGGCGAAAGAGGCAATTGGCGCCTTTACTGACTAGCAAATTTTGTTAATAAGTATATGTTTGTTTGCATTTTGGCAAATGATATAGTTCGCAGGTAAATCGTAGTTGCTATAATAGCCAGTTCAATATTTAGCGTATTTTGGTATCTGTTTTTAAGACATGTATCAGAGATAAAGGTTTTCGACCGGGTCTATGCCAGAAACAGCCGTGATAATTGTTGGCACGGCTTTTTCATGTGTGGAAATTCTTGAGCTATAAAGTGTCAGCTTAATTATTTAAGGATTAGTTTGAGTGATATCTCCTAGTGATTGTGACTCATCGCTGTCATTACCCAGACATGTTGCCATCATTATGGATGGTAATGGGCGTTGGGCAAAAAAGCGTGGGAAGTTAAGAGTTTTTGGTCATCGTGCAGGGATTAAGGCTGTACGAAGTGCTGTGAGCTTTTCGGTTAAAAATAATATCGAATCACTGACATTATATGCTTTCAGTAGCGAAAACTGGAATCGCCCACAACAAGAAGTCAGTTCATTAATGGAACTGTTTGTTTTTGCTCTCGATAATGAAGTGAAGAGCTTACATAAGCACAATGTGAAATTGTCTGTTATTGGTGATATTAGTCGGTTCAGCTCACGGTTGCAGGAGCGTATCCGCCGTTCAGTTGAGTTGACGGCGGGCAATACCGGATTGCAGCTTAATATTGCTGCCAATTATGGCGGTCGTTGGGATTTAATTCAGAGTGTCAGACAGGTTGCTGAAAAAGTCAGGGCAAATCAGCTTGAACCTGAAGACATTACTGAATCAACAGTAAGCAGTTTTATGAGCCTGAGTCAGCAGTCTGATGTTGATTTAGTGATCAGAACCGGGGGCGAGCATCGTATCAGTAATTTCCTGTTATGGCAGATAGCTTATGCAGAATTATATTTTACCGATATACTTTGGCCTGATTTTGATGAAACAGCCTTTGAAGGTGCTATTCATGCCTTTATTAAACGAGAACGCCGTTTTGGCGGAACGCCAGACGATGCCGAAGTGGGATCATAGGAGGAGAACTTGCTGAAGTACCGTCTTTTAACTACGTTAATATTAATTCCCCTTGTTGTTGCAGCTCTGTTTTTACTTCCTCCTTCAGGGTTCGGGCTGGTTGTCATTGCAGTTTCAGCACTTGCTGCATGGGAATGGGGGCAATTTGCCGGATTATTCGCACAGTCCAAACGCATAGCACTGGCAGTATTGTGTGCAGCCGGGCTGCTTGCTTTACAACATTCTTTGGCAGACTTTACTCACCTGACTGAGAAACCTCAAATTCTGTATCTTTTATGGGCAGGAATGCTCTGGTGGGTTGTCGCTGTCGTATTAGTTGTTGCTTATCCAGCTTCAGCTTCTATTTGGAAATCTTCCGTTATATTACGCTTACTATTCGGTTTTCTGACGATTGTGCCATTCTATTGTGGAATGATGGTTCTCCGTACTCAGGGGTATGAAAATAATACCTATAATGGTGCGTGGTGGCTGCTGTATGTGATGCTGCTGGTTTGGGCCGCTGATTCAGGGGCTTATATCTTTGGTCGCACATTGGGTAAACACAAAATGGCACCTAAAGTATCTCCGGGTAAAACCCTCGAAGGGCTGGCCGGAGGGTTGCTGACAGCGGCACTGATTTCCTGGTTGTTCAGTAAATTTGCTCCGGTCCCAGTGATGCCTGAAAACTTGTTGCTGATTTCTGCTGTTGTCGTTATTGCCTCTGTTTTTGGTGATCTGACCGAAAGTATGTTTAAACGGGAATCGGGTATTAAAGATAGCAGTCAGTTGATCCCTGGGCATGGCGGCGTAATGGACCGGGTGGACAGTTTAACGGCGGCAGTACCTGTTTTTGCCGGGCTGGTCATGTTAGTTTCTTCTGGATTTGGTCTCTGAAGGTACATTAATGGATATTCTCTGGAATCTGGCTGCATTTATTGTTGCATTGGGAGTGCTTGTTACAGTGCATGAATTTGGTCACTTTTGGGTGGCCAGACGGTGTGGTATTTACGTTGAGCGTTTTTCTATCGGGTTTGGTAAAGCGCTTTGGCGTCGTACAGATAAACAGGGAACTGAATTCGTTATTGCCCTTATACCTTTGGGTGGCTATGTCAAAATGCTCGATGAAAGAGTTGAGACCGTCGCCCCTGAGCGCCGTCATATGGCGTTCAATAATAAAACCATAGGACAGCGAGCGGCAGTTATCAGTGCCGGGCCAATCGCAAACTTTATTCTGGCTATTGTTGCTTACTGGCTGGTTTTTGTGATCGGCGTACCTTCCGTTCGTTCAGTGATCCTGGATGTTAAGCCTGATTCGATTGCGGCTCAGGCAAATATTTTGCCCGGAATGGAACTAAAAGCCGTTGATGGTATCGAAACTCCTGACTGGAATTCAGTAAGGCTCGCTTTGATAAGTAAAGTCGGAGAATCTTCTGTGTCGCTGGATGTGGCTCCGGAGGATTCTTCGGAATCCATTCAAAAGACTCTGGATTTACGGCACTGGGCTTTTGATCCGTCCCGGCAGGACATCCTGCTGTCTTTAGGCATTATGCCCGTTATTCCGTACCCTAGTTCTCAGATAGAGAAAATTTATCCCGGCTCAGCGGCGGAAAAAGCGGGTTTACAAAGCGGGGACAGGATCGTTAAAGTCGATGGCCAGAACGTAGATATTTGGCACTCTTTTGCATCTTACATCAGGAAGAATCCGAATCTTCCCCTGAAACTTGATGTTGCAAGAGCCGGCAGTATGATCACTCTGTCATTGATACCTGAGGCTAAGAAACTTTCCGATGGGCGCGAAGAGGGTTTTGCCGGAGTTGAATTGAAAATCATTCCATTGGCTGATGAATACAGAACAGTTCAGCAGTATGGGCCTTTCTATTCGGTTTATGAAGCTGGAGAGAAAACCTGGCAATTGATCAAGCTGACCGTGAATATGATTGGCAAATTGATCGTCGGGGATGTGAAACTTGATAATTTGAGTGGCCCTATTTCTATAGCCAAGGGTGCTGGTGTGTCAGCGGATTCTGGCTTGGTGTATTATTTGATGTTTTTGGCGTTAATCAGCGTCAATCTTGGGATCATAAACTTGTTCCCGTTACCTGTACTAGATGGTGGACACTTGCTTTTCCTTGCTATCGAGAAGATCAAGGGGGGGCCAGTTTCCGAGCGTGTACAAGACTTCAGTTATCGCATTGGTGCTATATTGCTGGTGTTATTAATGGGGCTTGCACTTTTCAATGATTTCTCCCGCTTTTAGGTGGGGGACCAGTTAGGAAAACGCATAACAACGATGGCGATGAAAAAGTTGCTCATAGCGTCGCTGCTGTTCGGCAGCGCCACTGCATACGGTTCAGACGGATTCGTAGTTCAGGACATTCATTTTGAGGGTCTTCAACGTGTCACCGTTGGTGCAGCATTATTGAATATGCCAGTTCGCGTAGGTGATACAGTCAGCGATGAAGATATCAGTCGTATGATTCATGCCCTGTTCGCGACTGGAAACTTTGAAGATGTTCGTGTCTTGCGTGATGGTAATTCACTGGTTGTTCAGGTAAAAGAACGGCCAACCATCGCCAGTATTACTTTCTCCGGTAACAAGGCCGTGAAAGATGACATGCTCAAGAGTAATCTTGAAGCATCGCGCGTTCGTGTTGGTGAAGCCCTTGACCGCACCATGCTATCGAATATCGAAAAGGGTCTGGAAGATTTTTACTATAGCGTCGGTAAATACAACGCTACAGTGAAGGCTGTTGTTACACCCCTTCCCCGTAATCGAGTTGACTTGAAACTTGTTTTTTCTGAGGGTGTCTCTGCCAAAATTCAGCAAATTAACATTGTTGGCAATAAAGATTTCTCAACGAGTGAATTACTCGATAGTTTCCAACTCAGAGATGATGTTCCGTGGTGGAATCTGACGGCTGATCAGAAATATCAGAAGCAGAAATTAGAAGGTGACCTTGAGAAATTGCGTAGTTTCTACCTTGATAGAGGCTATGCGCGGTTTAATATTGATTCGACTCAGGTGAATCTGACGCCTGATAAAAAAGGGATTTATATTACTATCAACGTCACTGAAGGGGATCAATATAAAATCTCAGGTGTTGATGTTAGTGGTAATCTGGCAGGGTATCAGGCTCAAATAACAAAACTGACTACTATTAAGCCGGGTTCACTGTATAACGGAACAGAAGTTACCCACATAGAAACAGCAATCAAACAGCTTCTTGGCCGTTATGGTTATGCTTATCCTCGTGTCATGACACAACCTGAAATCAATGATGCCGACAAGACGGTGAAGTTGCATATCAATGTGGATGCCGGTAACCGTTTTTATGTACGTAATATTCGTTTTTCTGGTAATACCACCAGTAAAGATTCAGTATTGCGTCGCGAAATGCGCCAGATGGAAGGGGCGTGGCTGGGTAGTGACTTAGTTGAATATGGCAAAGAACGCCTTAATCGTCTGGGTTATTTTGAAACTGTTGATGTTGCCACCGAACGTGTGCCGGGTAGCCCGGATCAAGTTGACGTCATTTATAAAGTTAAAGAACGTAACACAGGCAGCATGAACTTTTCCGTTGGCTACGGCACTGAAAGTGGCATGAGTTTTCAGGTCGGCGTTCAGCAGGATAACTGGCTGGGTACAGGTAATGCGGTTGGGATCAGTGCCAGTAAGAATGACTATTCAACATCGGCTGACTTATCGTTTACTAACCCTTACTTCACTGTTGACGGGGTCAGTTTAGGCGGGCGGATATTCTATAGTGATTTCCGTGCGGATGATGCCTCGCTTTCTAATTACACCAATAAATCATACGGTACAGATGGCTCTCTTGGCGTTCCTCTGAATGAAAATAACTCATTATATTTCCGGTTAGGTTACGTTCATAACTCATTGTCTAACATACGTCCTCAGTTAGCGATGTGGCGCTATATGGAGAAAATGCATAAAAAGCCGGATTTCACGGATAAAATCAGGTTTGATGCAAATGACGTAACAATGACAGTGGGCTGGAGCTATAACAACCTTGACCGTGCTTTCTTCCCGACATCAGGTGTTAAAGCCGGTTTGGATACAAAAGTCACGGTGCCTGGCTCTGATAACCAGTTCTATAAAGTTACGCTGAACTCTTCCGGTTACTACCCTATTGATGATGATCGCACATGGGTCATGATGGGACGTACCCGATTGGGTTATGGTGGTGGCATTGGTGGCAAAGAGCTGCCATTTTATGAGAACTTTTATGCCGGTGGCTCCAATAGCGTCCGTGGTTTCCGTCCTAACAACATTGGGCCAAAAGCGGTTTACCTTGAAAAAGGCCCGGGAGGCCAGCCTAAGGTTAACTCAAGAGGTTCATTCCAGGATGCCGTGGGTGGTAATGCGATAGCAGTTGCTAACTTCGAGCTGATTACGCCAACCCCGTTCCTGGATGCAAAATATGCTAATTCTGTACGAACGTCTCTGTTTGTAGATGCGGGAACAGTATGGGATACCAGCTGGAGCAACAGTTACGATGGGGTAAATTACCCTGATTTACCTGATTACGGTAAACCTAATAGAATACGTGTTTCTACTGGTATCGCACTGCAATGGTTATCACCATTGGGGCCTCTATCTTTCTCTTATGCGAAGCCAGTCAAAGATTACAAAGGGGATAGAACAGAGCAATTCCAGTTCAACATCGGTGGAACCTGGTAAAAAACCAATCGTTATTGGTAGGAAATCGCCTTATTTATTAGATAAGGCGATTATAAATATCCCAACGTGTAAAATGGCGTAGGTCAAAGGAGTTTATAGTGAAGAAAGTACTGTGTGCAGTAAGCCTTGGTATTGCATTAGCGTTTTCTGCCGGTGTTCAGGCAGCGGACAAAATCGCTGTTGTGAATATTGCTGAAATTTTCCAACAATTGCCTGCTCATGAGGCTGTTGCAAAACAATTGGAAAATGAATTCAAAGGTCGCGTTTCCGATTTACAACGTATGGAATCTGATTTGCAGTCTAACATCCAGAAATTGCAGCGTGATGGCTCAACAATGAAAGCGAGCGACCGCGAAAAACTGGAAAAAGACGTAATGGCTAAACGTGATGAGTTTGCGAAGAAAGCACAGTCTCTTGACAACGATAGCCGTCGCCGTCAGATGGAAGAGCGCAATAAGCTCGTCAACCGCATTCAGGATGCAGTGAAGGTTGTTGCAGGTAAAGAAGGTTATGACCTTGTTCTTGATGCAAGTACCGTAGTATATGCTGCATCCGGTAAAGATATTACCTCAGACGTTATGAAGCAGGTTAAATAATTAAATGGTTTCAATTCGATTGGCTGATCTTGCTCAGCAGTTGAATGCGCAATTACATGGTGATGGCGATATCGTCATCACTGGTATTGCTCCTATGTATTCAGCAAACAGCGAACAAATTACATTTTTATCAGATAGCCGTTATACCGAGAAACTTGCAGAGTGTCAGGCTGCGGCAATTGTGTTGAGCGAAGCCGATCTTCCTCATTGTAAAGTTGCTGCACTGGTGGTTGATAACCCTTATCTGGCTTATGCGCGTATGGCGCAAATTATGGATATAACGCCACAGCCAGCGCAGGATATCCACTCGTCAGCAGTGATTTCACCAGAAGCGACATTGGGAAGAAATGTTGCAATCGGAGCAAATACTGTCATCGAATCTGGTGTTGTACTTGGTGATAATGTCATCATTGGTGCTGGCTGTTTTGTTGGTAAAAATACCCGCATTGGTACAGGAAGCCGTCTTTGGGCCAATGTTTCGGTCTACCATAACGTCGAAATGGGTGAGCAGTGCCTCATTCAGTCAGGTGCTGTGATAGGCTCTGATGGTTTTGGCTATGCAAATGATCGCGGTAACTGGATTAAAATCCCGCAGTTAGGCACTGTCATTATTGGTGATCGCGTTGAAATAGGCGCCTGTACGACTATCGATCGTGGTGCTCTGGATAACACTATTATCGGTAATGGTGTTATCATTGATAATCAGTGCCAGATTGCTCACAACGTTATCATTGGTGATAACACGGCAATAGCGGGTGGCGTTATTATGGCAGGCAGCCTGAAAGTCGGCCGTTATTGTATGATTGGTGGGGCCAGTGTTATCAACGGACATATGGAAATCTGTGATAAAGTAACTGTGACTGGCATGAGCATGGTAATGCGCCCAATCACTGAACCTGGTGTATACTCATCGGGTATCCCGCTACAACAGAACAAAGTCTGGCGTAAGACGGCTGCTTTGGTAATGAATATCAACGAAATGAATAAGCGGTTGAAATCTGTTGAACGCAAGCTTGAAGGTGACAACAAGTAATCATACAAACATTTTGTTGGTTAAGTTTTTATTTTTACGGCCTGTCAGATAACTCCACCGGGGTTAACGCAGGCCGTGTCATTAGTGCTTTTTTTATACTGCATTAGTTTTAGTGCATATTTTTTAATACTACGATTGGATATAGACAGGAAGAGTATTTAGATGAGTGATAATCATACTCTGCAAATTGAAGAAATTTTGAAATTACTGCCACATCGCTACCCATTTTTACTGGTAGATCGAGTTCTGGATTTCGAAAAAGGCAAATTTCTGCGAGCAGTTAAAAATGTAACGGTTAATGAACCATTTTTTCAGGGGCATTTCCCGGGTAAACCTATTTTCCCCGGCGTTCTGATCCTTGAAGCAATGGCTCAGGCGACAGGCATTCTGGCATTCAAAACTGTTGGTACGCTGGAGCCAGGAGAATTGTATTACTTTGCAGCTATTGATGGCGCACGTTTTAAGCGTCCGGTTCTGCCAGGTGATCAAATGATTATGGAAGTAGAGTTTATTAAAGAACGCCGTGGTGTTGCGCGTTTCAGAGGTGTAGCGAAAGTCGATGGAGAAGTGGCTTGCGAAGCTGAAATGATGTGTGCCCGCCGCCGTGAGGCTTAATGCATGATTGATCAGACCGCTGTTATTCATCCTTCTTCAATTATTGAAGAAGGAGCTGTTATTGGTGCCAATGTTCGTATTGGCCCATTTTGTTATATCGGTTCGCAAGTAGAAATTGGTGAAGGGACTGAATTGAAATCCCACGTTGTGATCAACGGGATAACCAAAATTGGTCGAGACAACCAAATTTATCAATTTGCTTCAATTGGTGAGGTCAATCAGGATCTCAAATATCAGGGTGAGCCGACTCGTGTTGAGATCGGGGATCGTAACCGTATTCGCGAAAGTGTATCCATTCACCGTGGTACTGTTCAGGGTGGTGGATTAACTAAAGTCGGCAGTGATAACTTGCTGATGATTAATGCTCACATTGCCCATGATTGTATTGTGGGTGATCGCTGCATCATTGCCAATAATGGTACTTTGGGCGGGCATGTCATTTTAGGTGATTACGTGATCATCGGTGGTATGACGGCTGTTCATCAGTTCTGCCAGATTGGCTCCCATGTTATGGTCGGCGGTTGTTCCGGTGTTGCTCAGGATATACCTCCCTATGTTATTGCGCAGGGCAATCACGCCACGCCTTTCGGTTTGAATATTGAAGGCCTGAAACGTCGCGGGTTTGATAAAGAGTCTCTGCACGCTATCCGTAATGCTTATAAAGCACTTTATCGCAGTGGAAAAACGTTGGAAGAAGCCAGAAACGAGATCGAAACTCAGGCCGAAAACAACCCACACGTGAAATTATTCAGTGATTTTCTGGCGAATTCAGCAAAATCCAGTCGCGGCATTATTCGCTAAGTATACCCTATGGATTTCGAGTTGCATCTAGGCGGCAAGGGAGTTCATCCCCAAGAGCATAGATAACCGTATGTTTATAAAAACGGTGACTGGGGTGAGCGAGTGCAGCCAACAAAGAGGCAATTTGAAAGACGACGGGTATAGATAAAGGGTGTTCCTTTGACTACCATTTCTTCTGCTAACCATCAGCGCCCACTGACAATTGGCTTAGTCGCCGGAGAAACTTCCGGTGATATCCTGGGAGCGGGGCTGATCCGTGCATTGAAAGCTAAAATTCCTGATGCCCGCTTTGTGGGTGTCGCAGGTCCTCTTATGCAGGCCGAAGGTTGTGAAGCCTGGTATGAGATGGAAGAACTGGCGGTCATGGGGATCGTTGAAGTTCTGGGGCGTTTGCCGCGTTTACTGAAAATCCGCAAAGATTTAACAACTCGCTTTACAGAGTTGAAGCCGGATGTTTTTGTTGGCATTGATGCACCAGATTTCAACATCACTTTAGAAGGCCGCCTGAAACAGCAGGGGATCCGGACGATTCATTATGTCAGCCCATCGGTATGGGCATGGCGCCAGAAGCGGGTGTTTAAAATCGGCCGCGCAACAGATCTGGTACTGGCATTTCTACCCTTTGAAAAAGCGTTTTATGATCGGTTTAATGTGCCATGCCAGTTTATTGGGCATACAATGGCTGATGCCATGCCGTTGCAAACAGACAAAATAGCCGCCAGAAAAGGTTTAGATATTCCGGCAAATGCCCATTGTCTGGCTATCCTGCCGGGCAGCCGCCACGCTGAAGTAGAAATGCTCAGCGCCGACTTTTTGAGAACCGTGCAGTTACTCAGGAATGAACTTCCTGATCTGCATGTATTGGTTCCATTGGTAAATGCCAAACGGCGTGAGCAGTTCCTGCGCATCAAAAATGAAGTTGCACCGGATTTATCCATTCACATATTAGATGGTCAGGCTCGTGCAGCTATGATTGCCAGTGATGCAACCTTATTGGCATCCGGTACGGCAGCACTGGAATGTATGCTGGCTAAATGCCCGATGGTGGTAGGTTATAGAATGAAGCCTTTTACATTCTGGCTGGCAAAACGTCTGGTAAAAACCCCCTATGTTTCCCTGCCTAATTTGCTGGCAGGGAAAGAATTAGTCAAAGAGTTACTACAGGATGAATGTGAGCCTCAGGCACTGTCGGCGGCATTATTGCCGTTGTTGCGTGGTGGTGTTGAGGTGGAAGCGTTGAAAGAAACCTTCCTGCATTTGCATGAAAGTATTCGCTGTGATGCTGATGAACAGGCGGCACAAGCGGTACTGGAATTAGCGAGAAAATAATGAATTTTGTTTATCCGCAGGCGAATCTGATTGCCGGTGTTGATGAAGTCGGGCGTGGCCCGCTGGTAGGGGCCGTGGTGACTGCGGCAGTTATTCTTGATCCGGCCAGACCGATTACTGGCTTGATGGATTCGAAAAAACTGACAGAAAAACGTCGCGAGGCTCTTTATCTGGAGATTACAGAAAAAGCGTTGTGCTGGAGCCTTGGGCGTGCTGAGCCGGAAGAGATTGACCGTATCAATATTCTCCATGCCACCATGCTTGCAATGCAGCGGGCTGTTGAAGGCTTAGCAATTCAGCCGGATTATGTCCTGATTGACGGAAACCGTTGCCCGGTATTGTCAATGTCAGCGCAGGCAGTCGTTAAGGGAGATAGTCTGGTTGCAGAGATCAGTGCCGCTTCCATTCTGGCTAAAGTGACGCGGGACAGAGAAATGGCCGAGCTGGATAAACATTTCCCTGAGTATGGTTTTGCAAAGCATAAAGGTTATCCTACCGCCCTGCATTTGGAGAAGTTGTCTCTGCTGGGTGCGACGGAACACCATCGTAAAAGTTTTGCGCCAGTTAAACGCGCGCTGGCTATTGGATAAAAATCTGGAATAAGTATCTGGACAGACTATGACAGAACCACGTTTCGTACACTTACGTGTTCACAGCGATTATTCAATGATTGATGGCTTAGCCAAAACCGGCCCACTGATAAAAAAAGTCGCCGGATTGGGGATGCCTGCTTTTGCAATCACTGATTTTACCAATCTGTGTGGCCTTGTTAAATTTTATGGCACTGCCCATAGTTCAGGAGTCAAACCCATCATTGGGGCCGATTTCTATATGGAAAGCGAACAGTTGGGTGATGAGTATGCTCATCTGACCGTTCTGGCCCGTAATAATGAAGGTTATCAAAACCTGACTTTACTGATTTCTGAAGCTTATCAGAAAGGCTATGGCGCGATCGGCCCGACTATCAGACAAGAATGGCTGGCTAAACACAAGGCGGGGTTGATATTGCTGTCAGGCGGACGCATGGGGGATGTCGGCAAGTTTTTGCTGCGTGGTAACCGCGTATTAGTCGACCAGTGTCTGGATTTTTATCAGGAACATTTCCCGGATAGTTACTATCTGGAACTTATTCGCACCGGGCGTCAGGATGAAGAATCTTACCTGCACGCTGCGGTTGAACTGGCAGCAGAAAAAAACCTGCCGGTTGTGGCGACCAATGATGTCTGCTTTCTGGAAAGCGGTGATTTTGACGCCCATGAAATTCGCGTTGCTATTCATGACGGTTATACACTTTCCGATCCTAAACGCCCGAAAAATTACAGCCCACAGCAATATCTGCGCAGTGAGCAGGAGATGTGTGAGCTTTTTTCAGACATCCCTGAGGCATTAGCAAATAGCGTAGAAATTGCAAAACGTTGTAATGTCACGATCCGGCTGGGAGAATATTTTCTGCCTAAATTCCCGACAGGGGATATGAGTACTGAAGACTATCTGGTCGAAAAATCAAAACAGGGCTTAGAAGAGCGTCTGGAGTTCCTCTATCCGGATCCGGCAGTCAGGGCCGAAAAGCGTCTGGAATATGATGAACGTCTGGATATTGAGTTAAAAGTTATCAACCAGATGGGTTTTCCCGGTTACTTCCTGATCGTGATGGAGTTTATCCAGTGGTCGAAGGATAACGGCGTGCCGGTAGGTCCGGGACGTGGCTCCGGTGCAGGTTCTCTTGTCGCTTATGCGCTGAAAATCACTGATCTAGACCCACTGGAGTTTGACTTACTGTTCGAACGTTTCCTGAACCCTGAACGTGTCTCCATGCCTGACTTTGACGTCGATTTCTGCATGGAAAAACGTGATCAGGTGATTGACCATGTTGCGGATATGTACGGGCGCGATGCGGTATCGCAGATCATTACCTTTGGTACGATGGCCGCAAAAGCGGTAATTCGTGATGTTGGTCGCGTGCTCGGACATCCTTATGGCTTTGTTGACCGGATATCTAAGCTGGTTCCTCCTGATCCGGGAATGACACTGGAAAAGGCGTTTGCCGCAGAGCCTCAGCTACCTGAAATTTACGATGCGGATGAAGAAGTTAAAGCGCTGATAGATATGGCGCGGAAACTGGAAGGTGTTACTCGTAACGCGGGTAAACATGCTGGTGGAGTAGTTATCGCTCCGACTAAGATCACTGACTTTGCTCCTATATATTGCGATCCGGAAGGATTGAACCCGGTTACTCAGTTCGATAAAAACGATGTGGAATACGCCGGGCTGGTGAAGTTTGACTTTCTTGGCCTGAGAACCCTGACCATCATCAACTGGGCACTTGAAATGGTCAATGCCCGCCGTGTCGGGAAAAATCTGGAACCGATAGATATTGCCGCCATTCCACTGGATGATCAGAAAAGTTTCGATATGCTGCAACGCTCCGAAACGACCGCTGTATTCCAGCTTGAATCCCGTGGCATGAAGGATTTGATCAAGCGTCTGCGTCCTGACTGTTTTGAAGATATGATCGCACTGGTGGCCTTGTTCCGGCCGGGGCCTTTGCAATCGGGAATGGTGGATAACTTTATCGACCGTAAACACGGGCGGGAAGAGATTTCGTATCCGGATGTTGAATGGCAGCATGAAACGCTGAAACCTGTACTGGAACCAACTTATGGCATCATCCTGTATCAGGAACAGGTCATGCAGATTGCACAGGTTCTTGCAGGTTATACGCTTGGCGGAGCAGATATGCTTCGTCGTGCGATGGGTAAGAAAAAACCGGAGGAGATGGCTAAGCAGCGTTCAGTCTTTGAAGAAGGGGCTATAAGTCAGGGAGTTGATGGCGAACTTGCGATGAAGATCTTCGATTTGGTGGAGAAATTCGCAGGTTATGGCTTCAATAAATCTCACTCTGCTGCTTACGCGCTGGTTTCTTACCAGACATTATGGTTAAAAGCGCATTATCCGGCAGAATTTATGGCTGCGGTAATGACAGCGGATATGGATAATACAGAGAAAGTTGTTGGTCTGGTGGATGAGTGCTGGCGCATGGGGCTGAAAGTCCTGCCACCGGATATCAATAGCGGGTTATACCATTTCCACGTCAATGATGAAGGCGAAATTGTTTATGGTATTGGCGCAATCAAAGGCGTCGGTGAAGGGCCGATTGAAGCCATTATCGAAGCACGCCAGAAAGGCGGGCATTTTAAAGAACTGTTCGATCTGTGTGCCCGTGTTGATACTAAAAAGCTGAACCGTCGTGTGATGGAGAAGCTGATTATGTCAGGGTCATTCGACAGGCTGGGGCCACATCGTGCTGCTTTGATGTCTTCGCTGGAAGATGCTCTGAAAGCGGCAGATCAACATGCTAAGGCAGAGGCCACTGGGCAGGCTGATATGTTCGGGGTACTGGCTGAGGAGCCTGAACAGATTGAACGCTCATATGCCAGTACACCTAAATGGCCGGATCAAGTGGTATTGGATGGTGAGCGCGAGACGCTGGGATTATATCTGACAGGCCACCCGATCACCGGTTATTTAAAAGAAATTGAACGATATACGAATGGGTTACGTCTAAAGGATGTGAACCCAACACCCCGTGGTCAGGTAACCACTGTGGTAGGTTTGGTACTGGCATCCAAAATTGTGACGACTAAACGAGGTAATCGAATTGGTATCTGCACATTGGATGATCGTTCAGGACGGCTGGAAATTATGTTGTTCTCCGATGCCCTGGAAAGATATCAACATTTGTTAGAGCAGGACAAAATTTTAATCGCAACCGGACAAGTCAGCTTTGATGACTTCAGCGGTGGGCTTAAAATGACAGCGCGAGAATTAATGGATATCAGTGAGGCGCGTGAAAAATTTGCACGTGGGCTTGCTATCTCGTTATCAGACAGGCAAATTGATGAGCAATTATTGAACCGTCTCCGTGGTGCACTGGAGCCACATCGTTCAGGCACGATACCGGTTCATCTTTATTACCAGCGGGTAGATGCCCGTGCCCGTTTACGATTCGGGGCAACATGGCGGGTAACTCCAACGGATACCCTTTTGACAGATCTGCGAACTCTGCTGGGTAGCGAGCAGGTAGAATTAGAATTTGACTAAAATAGGAACGTTATGAGTCTGAATTTTCTGGATTTTGAACAGCCGATTGCTGAGTTGGAAGCGAAAATCGATTCGCTCACTGCGGTTAGCCGTCAAGATGAAAAGCTAGATATCAATCTGGACGAAGAAGTCCAGCGTCTGCGGGAAAAAAGTGTCGAACTGACTCGCAAAATATTCTCTGATTTGGGAGCGTGGCAGGTTTCTCAACTGGCACGTCATCCTCTCCGTCCCTATACGCTGGATTATATTCAGCGCATTTTCACTGACTTTGAAGAGCTGGCGGGTGATCGTGCCTATGCAGATGATAAGGCTATCGTCGGTGGTCTGGCACGTATTGAAGGCCGTCCGGTCATGGTTATCGGGCATCAGAAAGGCCGTGAAACAAAAGAAAAAATCCGTCGTAACTTTGGTATGCCATCACCGGAAGGTTATCGCAAGGCTTTGCGCCTGATGGAAATGGCTGAGCGCTTCAAACTGCCGATTATTACTTTTATTGATACCCCGGGCGCATACCCCGGAGTGGGTGCTGAGGAACGAGGTCAGTCGGAAGCCATTGCCCGTAACCTGCGTGAAATGTCCCGTCTGTCTGTGCCGGTTATTTGTACTGTGATTGGTGAAGGTGGTTCTGGTGGTGCTCTGGCACTGAGTGTCGGTGATAAAGTGAATATGTTGCAATACAGTACTTTTTCTACCATTTCTCCGGAAGGTTGTGCGTCTATCTTGTGGAAAAGCGCAGAAAAAGCGCCTCTGGCAGCAGAAGCGATGGGAAATACCGCTCCCCGCCTGAAAGAACTGAACCTGATCGATACCGTAATCCCTGAACCATTGGGGGGGGCACATCGCAACTACGATATGATGGCAGAATCACTGAAAACCCAATTGTTGGCAGACCTTGCTGAGCTGAGCGAACTGAACAGTGAAGAGTTGGTTAACCGCCGTTATGAGCGTCTGATGCAGTACGGTTACTGCTAATATCCTTTGTCTTTCAAGTTGCCTCTTTGTTGGTTGTACTCACTCCGGTCGCATAGTTATCTATGCTTCCGGAGATTAATGAAAGGCTTCGGCCTTTCACCAGACGTAGCCTTTGGCTGAGCAAATTCGTTCCTTGTTCGCCGTGATGCCACTTGAAACCCATTGGATATATATCTGCTGACCATTTTGTTGCAGGTGGAAGTATTGGAGAATAATAATTCTCCATTATTTCCACCTGTTTTATTGAGTATGGGAAAAAATCAGTAAAACTATATCTATTGCAGCACTTAAAAAATAACAAACCGGGTTTTGCTATGGCCAAATATAAATATATTATTTATGCGTTTTCCTGTGTGTTTATCTGGAGCTTTATCCCTTCTATATCGCGCTTCGGTCAGAAAGAGATGGATCATTTTCAATTTTTATTCTGGTCAAATGTACTGTCTGTGCTGGCGGTTTTTTTGGTTGCAGTGATGATGGGAAGAAACTGGAAGGATCTTATATTTGTTCCTTTCCCTGTCATGATTAAAGTGTTCATATTAGGTGCTCTAGACTGTTTTTTTTATCTGCTGCTGTATTATGGTTATTCCATCGAAAACGGTGTTGCTGTTTTAGTTATTCAATATAGCTGGCCGTTGATGATAATCGGGTTATCGTTTTTCCTGTTTAAAGAAAAATTGTCTATTAAGCAGATGATAGGCATGGCGATTGGCTTCATCGCAGTTGTGATTACCTTTACTCAGGGGAATATTACCGAAATTTCCGTGCAGCATCCGCAAGCCCTGCTTCTGGTCTTTAGCGGAGCATTCTGTTTTGCTCTGTTGTCTGTTTTATCAAAACAATTTGCCATTGATCCTTATATCAGTACGTTTTGGGTATTCATAAACTCAACTGTCGTTTCTCTTATCTTCTTATTGGCATTCAGCAAATTCAGCTGGCCTATGGGAGATTCACTGATGCCAACAGTGCTGAATGGCATCATATTAAATGGAATATCCTATATTATCTGGTTCAAGGCCATGAGCAGCCCGGACTCGCCTAAAATAGCTTCAATATTATTTTTATCACCGATATTGTCGATGATGTGGCTGATTTTGTTCTTTGGTGATGAGTTTGTTCCGGCCTACGTAGTAGGATTAGTGCTTGTGATCATATCCGGGATACTTTGCATCAGTGCAAAAAATAAAGCTGATACACAAAATAAACTGCCGGACGATTTAATTGAGGACTGATTTTTCGGTCTGAAAAAAGAGTTTATCCACAATGAATAATATCTATGAGCCTCTGATGCTGAAATTAGCTGATCAGATAGGGGCACATAAAAAATTTTTAGTCGGGTTTAGCGGTGGATTAGATTCCACCGTCCTGTTGCATTTACTGGCTCGCCTACGTCAACAAGCTTCGCAATCATGCATTGATAAACATAACGCATTCACATTAAGGGCAATTCATATTCATCATGGTTTAAATGCAAAAGCAGATGAATGGGTTGCTCACTGTCGTCAGATTTGTGCAGATTGGCGGGTTGATTTTTGTGTCGAAAAAGTGAGTTTAGATAGCCGTAAAAAAGGTATTGAAGCCGCCGCCCGTGATGCCCGTTATCAGGCTTTTAAACATGAACTGCAGCAAGGGGAAATTCTGTTAACAGCACAGCATCTTGACGATCAGGCTGAAACATTTTTGCTGGCATTAAAGCGGGGAAGTGGCCCGGCTGGGTTGTCTTCCATGCCTGCTGCTATGTCGTTTGCTGAGACGACATTAATACGCCCATTGCTGAATATCAGTCGGGCAGAATTAGAACTCTACGCGCAGGAACACAAGCTAAAATGGGTTGAAGATGATAGCAATCAGGATGATCGTTATGATCGCAATTTCCTGCGTTTGAATATCATGCCGTTACTCAATCGGCGTTGGCCACACTTTTCGCAGGCGGTTTCCCGTAGTGCAGATTTATGTGGTGAGCAGGAGCAATTGCTGGATGAGTTGCTTGAGGAATCGTTAAATGCACTGATAACCCCGGAAGGATCAATGTCTATTCTGCCACTGGAGACATTTTCTGAGGCGAAACGTAATGCACTATTGCGTCGATGGCTCAGTCGGCACGGAGTGAAAATGCCGTCGCGTGAACAAATTCAGCATATCTGGTCAGAAGTGGCTCTTTCCCGGCAGGATGCGGAGCCGAGTTTCAGATTAGGCCAGCTTGATATCCGTCGTTATCGTCAGCATTTATGGCTGGTTCCTCAGTATCAGTCGCTTTCTGGTATTGTTATTCAATGGAATACAAAGCAAGAACTGCAATTACCTGATGGGTTGGGAGTACTTTTTCTTTCTGAATATAAGGAAGCGGCAGTTAATATCAGGTCACCGAGGAATGATGAACGGGTTACGATCCGCTTTGGCATTCAGGCAAATATCAGCATTGTAGGGCGGCAACATTCCCGCCATAGCAAAAAATTATGGCAGGAGTTTGGTATTGCTCCCTGGCTCAGGGAAAGGACACCGTTACTCTATTATGATGACAAACTTATTGCAGCCCTGAATGTTTTTGTAACGAAAGAGGGGCAATGTCTGGCGGATGATCGGCAATTTTCCGTTTTGTGGCAGAAAACTGTGTCTGCTACTTAGTGACTCAATCGTTGTAGTTTGGTGGAGTAAGGTTTTAAGAGATTACATCAGAAATGGTGTAATCTTTTTTATTAAGTAAATTCAATATACTGAATCAATTTATCTTGGGTAATGTGTATATTTGAAATAATTTAATGTTGAAAATATACAAAAGTGTACTAAATTTTAAAATATAAGCTCATTCCTGATGCAAAAGTAGGTTTTAAATTTAAAAGAGGTGGTGTTGTCAGAGTGGAAAGTAGTTAATTAAAATTAAAAATCGGATTTAAATATGAATCAGTGAAGTTGGGTTATTAATATTTTAATACAAGATTTAAATTAATTTAAAAATAACACATGATGTAAAGCTGGGTAAAAGGATAATTGACTAAATAGTATCGATATTATTTTAAAATAATATTCTTTATGATGCGGATTTTGATATTCAGAGTTTTATATTGGAGAGTTCTGTTACCTCAAAGAGTTAGGGGGAATGGAGATGAGAACAGTGCATCTGGCTGGGGAGTATATTGCGGAAGCTGTGTTGCTTCTGATTATGAAAAATTAATAAATGAGATAACTGATTACTTTTCTCAGATAGGTTCTGTAGCAAGAGGGATAGTATGTCTTAACAAAAACAATATGTGATTAGGGATTTTTAGCGGTATTGGAATATCGACAGTTATTGGTGGTGCATGTAAATGTGTTTTGGGTAATGCCCAGTAAGTTTATTTTTTATTGAGTTTTAAACTCCAAATTATAAATAAAAATAATATTTTTATAATATTATAAAATAGCAAATTCATCTTCGATGATTATTGTTTTTTGTAAAAGTAGGAATTAATTATGAAAAAATATAACTGGTTGATATTAATATTTACTGTGATGATTTGCTCATGTTCAACTAATGCAGTAGATGGGAAAAAGAAAGCTATACTTGCTGAAAAATCTTATTCTGTTAATAAATCAGCTGACTCCAGTTTCGCCAAGAGACCAGGAGTCAATTTTATGCTAGAGTGCGGACGTGGTTATGTGGTTGGTTTATGGTCAAATGCTAATCAATGGAATGAATGGGCAGTATGGTTGTCACCAACGGGGAGCTGGAGTGGTGGTAAGTCAAAAATATATTGGGAATATAGCAATTTAAGAACTGATAATGATAGTGGGAGAAATGCCTATGCAACTCTTCTGGCTGCTCAGGCTAGTGGGCAGATGGTTGCGCTCTTGGACGACGATTATGGATCTCGGTGTAATGAATGGGGGACAGGTGCAAATAGAGGGCCTCAATTCAATTCAGTGCAAATTTGGTTTCCATAACGATAACAATGAAAAAGTTTACTTCACAATGACAAAAGTCCTCAAATTAAATGAGGACTTTTTGTTATTTAATAATCCTTTGTTGTGTAGTAAACGTGTTAAACACGCTGTTTACAATGAAGAATGCTCAACAACAATCGTGCCAATTTCTGGATTACTGAAACTGATAATGTGATCCAATCTTAACTCACGGGTTTCTTCATTTGATTCTATGAGAATATATTCGACTTTTTTTCTCAGAATCAATTTAGTCGCTTTTCCTTCAAAAATCTCACCACCACGCAGCTGAACGTGTAAATGAAGCTGGTGTTGGCAAGCTAGCTCAAGGCTTTCATAATCATCACAGTTAATGGGTTGATATTCAGTATCTATAGACATATTCGCTCACCACTATGTTAGTGGCGGTTATCGTGCCGCCCGCGATTGACCAAACTCAGATGCAAAAAAATGCTACCTACGACTATAGCACAGTAAGTTTTTCCTGATGACTGTGACTATATAAGTTTGTTGAGTTACATTGAAAAAGCCAGTAGGTTAATGCCTAACCTTATCATTAGGCAACAAAATTACGTCATATTAGCGGGTTTTGCACTGTGTATTTTGAGATACGGTAAAGTAATGTCAAAGCTGTTCATGTCTTATGTGTAACTCATGTTAAAACTGGACTTTCTGCTGCATTTATTGGATGAAAATGATGAATAAGAACATATTGCTTGCTTTGGTCGCATCGGGTGTACTGACTGCGGTTGGATGTCAGACTAATCCTCCTGCACATCAGGTTGACTCGACATCCCCAAATAAATTTACAATCAACGAGAAAGTGTTTAAAGGCGTGATACCTTGTGCTGATTGTGCAGGTATTGAAACTACCTTACAACTTGCGAAAGATGGTTCCTATATTCTGGAACAAACTTATCTAAAATCGGGGCAAGAAGAGCCTTTTTTTGATACAGGCCATTGGAACGTCAACGGTAAAAAAATAAACCTGACCAGTGGAGAAGAGGGTAAAAAAGCGTATTACCAGATGAAGGGAGAAAATCTGGTTATGCTGGATATAAATGGTGAGCCAATTCAGTCCAAATTGAATTATGAGCTGACAAAAGTCACACCTCAAAAACTGGCCGGAGAATATATCTATTTTGCGGATAGTGCGACGTTTACGGAGTGTCGTACAGGGAAACTCTACGATGCATCGGAAAATATCGATCTGGAGCGGGGTTACAGCGCAACAGGCGTTGAAGGTGGCAAACCTGTTTATGTTGAAGTAGAGGGATATTATACGCTTCGCCCTTCAATGGAGGATGGATTGTTTGATAACGCGCTAATTCAGACAGGTAAAATCCACTTTGATAAGTCAACTTCCTGCCAGACTAAAAAGTAAGAAGTGATAGAAAACATTCTGACATACAAAAATCTATGGCACCCCGAGCCTGTTTCTGATTTTGATGTATGGTGAGCTTGCTTAAATCTATCCGGCGTCTCAATGGGCAAGGATGCCTGCACCTCGATGAGTTCCGCGCCTGATGTTCCTAAAAAACCGCCCAGCTTCAATGAGCCATTTTTTGTATCAGGTTATTCATCAGGCCGACTAGCCGTTCATGTCATCAATAATCAGTCTTCGCAAAACTGGATAGGTAACTTTGTTAGAGTCGCTGAGTATTTTTACTTACGTTATCGTTCGAACACCGTATTTCGTGTCGTTATTACCCAGGCTATTCGCGCTAATTTATTGGCAAGAGCACAAGCTACAACGTTAGAATGTTTCTTCTCCAGCTGAACTTTCACCCAATCAGCCAGTTTTCCTGATTGTTGCATGAACACTCTTGCACATAGCACTGACAGGCGTCGCAGATTTTTATTTCCTCGCTTACTGATACCCAACAGGGTATTTTTCCCTCTCTTCTACTATATAAATATACAGATTGAAAAAACATCGGTAATAAATCTTAAAGGGTAGTTGGAGCAGCTCAGTGGAGTAGGAAGAAAGCAATTCCTCTATAGATTTTTCACTTTCTGACCCAAACGGAACATCCACCTACCCTATCGGCAAAGTTTACATCATTCTGCCATACCTTTGCTGGCTGATTCCGGGCAAGTTGTAGTAAAGGTAATTATAGCTCAGACCGCTTTCATATACAGGATCTTAAGCAATAACTGTTTATTTTAGATAGAAAAAAGGCTTCATTTATGATCTGATAATCGTCACCAAACTCATATCAAAACCACGGATGAAGCCTGTGACGATTATCGCTATAAAACACCAGCTAATGCAATTCTTCAGTGACATTGCTTTGCAACATATTGCCTTCCAATGTGGGTTTATGAAACGCATCAGAAATATCGAACCCCACGTGTTGATCCTCAGCCTTATCGCTGCACTGAGCACGGGTAAAATCACATCGATTGCCCAGTTACACCAAAAATTTAATGGCCTGTGCCCTGATAAAAAGCAACAAGTCAGTTATCGCCCCTTCTATAACCAGCTCCGTAAAGCGGCTTTTGTTGAATTTGTCAAAATATTGGTCAAATTTGCTATGGCGCAATGGGTAGAGAAACAGGTCTCTTCCCCCCAAAAACTCATGAAATTTAAACAGGTTGTTCTACAAGACGGGAGTTCGTTTAAAGTCCATTCGGCTCTGGCCGATGTTTTTCCCTATCGCTTCAGAGCAACGGGGGCCGTGGTGGAATGTCACATGACAATGTCCCTGCTGACCCAGTCACCGGTAAAGATGACCGTGACCGCAGATACTGCCTCTGAGCGGTCTTACCTGCCTGCGACGGTGCTGTTATGTGACCAATTATTATTGGTCGATGCCGGTTATGTCGACTTTGAGTATTTTGAACAAGTGTCACATTCCGGCGGTTCGTTTATCGTCAGGGGGAGTCAATCCCTTAATCCTCAGATACTGATGGCCCGCAATGGTCAGGGGAAATTATTGCCCAAACTGCTTAATAAGCCACTGAAATCCATCACTCGCCGAACCAACCGTTCCGAAGTGCTGGATCTGATTTGTCGACGTAATGGCTATGAATTTCGCTTAATTCGTCGCTGGTTTGCCGAAGAAAAACGCTTTTGCCTCTGGTTGACCAACTTGTCCGTGGAGGAGTTTACGGCCAATAATATCATGGATATTTATCGTTGCCGCTGGCAAGTAGAGCTGCTGTTCAAAGAGTTAAAATCACACACAAACTGGCAGGGATTTGCCACGAGGAAAGAGACATTAGCCACGGGCCTCATTTGGCTGAGTTTGCTGGCTCGGTTGCTCAAAGCAGCCCAAAATACGGTAGTCTGGCTGTGGCTCATCATCGAAAACCTGCTCCAAAGGGCGTGGTCGGAACCTATTTTGGGCTGAAAAAAGCCCAAGCGTACTTATGCCAGAACGCGTTCAAAACACTACAAAGAAAATCATGTAAAAAAAGATGTTGGACGCGTTTTTTGACAGGCTTAATTCTTAAGATCCTGTATATACAGTTTCGTTAGGGCGTGTTGACATTTTGTATTCATCATTTATTCCACCCACATGGGTAACCAGATAATGACAAATGACAAATGCCAGTGCCAATGTGCTGGCGTAATTTCGTGCAAATTTACCATATCTTGTTGCGATTGCACTATAATGTTTGATTCTGGCAAACAAATTTTCGACTAAATGACGATAATGATATAAACCCTTATCCATCTTTTTATCCGGCTTTCGGTTATTTTTTCGGTAGGGAATAATCATTGTTACCTCTTATTCCTCGATATAATTTCTGAAAGCCTGTAGTGGTAAGAAGTGACTGGACTCCGCTGGCGCAGGCATTTCAGCAGGAGCTGTATTCCCTTATTTTTTATAAGAAGCCTTATCAGGATTATATACGTAACTATGTCGCCAGTACGCTCGCCGGTGAATTTGATAATCGTCTGGTTTACCGAAAACGGCTGCGGCGTAATCTCACGGATTATCAGCGCAATGTTCCTCCCCATGTCAGGGCTGCTCGTCTGGCGGATGAGTACAACAAGCAGAAGAACCGCCCGCTACAGTATCAGAGCGGTGGCTGGATTAGTTACATTATCACCCAGTCCGGGCCTGAGCCGCTGGAAAATCTGACCTCTCCACCGGACTATGAACACTATATCAGTAAGCAGATTATGCCGATTGCAGATGCCATTCTGCCGTTTCTTCAGGATGATTTTACCACCCTGCTGACAGGGCAAATGAACCTTACTTTCGATTAATTGATATTTTTGCAGGTGACGACTTGCTCAGCTTCAATTAACATAACGCCCCTTTAAAGGGAAATTACTCCCGAAAAGTGTCACAGAACTAGTCATGAAAACTAGTCATAAAGACGAATCCTATCGATAACCAATGATGATCGATATCCAACAAAAGCAGCCACCCTGCAACCATAAATAACATTATCTAACAGAAAACTGAGCCAAAATTTATGCCATTTACTCTTGGTCAACGCTGGATAAGCGATACAGAAAGCGAACTTGGATTAGGTACAGTCGTGGCGCTTGACACGCGCATGGTGACATTGCTTTTTCCAGCCAGCGGAGAAAACCGCCTCTACTCACGCAATGATTCCCCGATCACCCGAGTTATGTTCAATGCGGGCGATACCGTGACCAGTCACGAAGGCTGGAAACTCAAGGTCGATGAAGTTCAACAAGAGAATGGCCTGCTGAACTACATCGGTACTCGTTTAGATACTGAAGAAGAAAATGTCATCCTGCGGGAAGTATTTCTGGATAGTAAGCTGACATTCAATAAGCCACAGGATCGCTTGTTTGCCGGCCAGATTGATCGCATGGATCGCTTTGCCTTGCGTTTCCGTGCTCGTAAGCATCAAAGTGAACAATTTCGTCTGGCAGAAAGTGGTCTGCGCGGCATTCGTGCCAGTTTGATCCCTCATCAGTTACATATCGCTAATGAAGTCGGTAAGCGCCATGCTCCGCGCGTGTTACTGGCGGATGAAGTTGGTCTGGGTAAGACCATTGAAGCCGGTATGATTATCCATCAACAACTGATGGCGGGTCGTGCCGAACGTGTACTGGTTATTGTGCCAGACAGTCTCCAGCATCAGTGGCTGGTGGAAATGCTGCGCCGCTTTAACCTGCGCTTTTCTCTGTTTGATGATGGCCGTTATTCCGAAGCCCAGCATGACAGCGATAATCCATTTGAAACAGAGCAGTTAGTTATCTGTTCGCTGGATTTTGTTCGCCGTAATAAACAGCGTTTTGAGCATTTGCTGGAAGCGGGCTGGGATTTGATGGTCGTGGATGAAGCGCACCATCTGGAATGGAGTGAAAAAGCGCCAAGCCGTGAATATCAGGTTATCGAGCAACTGGCAGAACAAATTCCGTCTGTTCTGCTGCTGACAGCGACACCAGAACAGCTAGGGCAGGAAAGCCACTTTGCCCGTCTGCGTCTCCTTGATCCAAATCGTTTCCACGATTATCAGGCTTTCATTGACGAACAGCAGAAATACCGCCCGGTTGCTGATGCAGTAACGTTACTGCTGTCTGGTGAAACGCTGAGCAATGACCAGCAAAACCTGATTGTTGAGCTGATCAGCGAACAGGATATTGAACCTCTGCTGAAAGCGGCGAATAGCAATCAGGAAGAAGAGAGTGAAAACGCCCGCCGTGAATTAGTTGCGATGCTGATGGATCGCCACGGCACCAGCCGATTGCTGTTCCGTAATACCCGTGGTGGTGTAAAAGGTTTCCCTCACCGCGAACTGCATGAAATTAAGCTGCCACTGCCATCCCAGTATCAGACCGCTATTAAAGTGTCTGAAATTATGGGCGCGAAAAAAACGGTGGAAGCGCGTGCAAAAGATATGCTCTACCCTGAGCGGATTTATCAGGAGTTTGAAGGCGAAAATGCAACATGGTGGAACTTTGACCCCCGTGTTGAATGGCTGCTTGGCTTCCTGCTGGCAAACCGCGATGAAAAAGTACTGGTGATCTGTGCCAAAGCGGAGACTGCCCTGCAACTGGAACAGGTTCTGCGTGAACGCGAAGGGATCCGCAGTGCGGTATTCCATGAAGGGCTGTCCCTGCTGGAGCGTGACCGTGCAGCGGCTTACTTCGCTTCCGAAGAAGAAGGCGCGCAGGTGCTTCTGTGTTCTGAAATTGGTTCCGAAGGGCGCAACTTCCAGTTCGCCAATCAGCTCGTGATGTTCGATCTGCCTTTCAATCCTGATTTGCTGGAACAGCGTATCGGTCGTCTGGATCGTATTGGCCAGAACCGCAACATCACGATCAGCGTGCCTTATCTGGAAAGTACCGCACAATCTGTCCTGCTGCGCTGGTATCACGAAGGTCTGGATGCATTCGAACATACCTGCCCGACAGGTCGCCCGATTTATGATAAATACTATGAAACTCTGCTGAATTTCCTCGCCAAGCCTAACGAACAAACGGGCTTCAACGAGTTTATCTCCGAGTGCCGCACACATCACGAACAGCTCAAACAACAGCTGGAGCAAGGCCGTGACCGTTTGCTGGAGATGAATTCTAATGGTGGCGAGCAAGGGCAGATTCTGGCTGAAACCATTGCCGGACAGGATAATAATACTGATTTGGTGAATTTTGCCCTGAACCTGTTCGATATCATTGGTATCAATCAGGAAGATCGCAACGATAACATTATCATTCTCAACCCGTCTGAACACATGCTGGTGCCTGACTTCCCGGGTCTGCCACAGGATGGCTGTTCTGTTACATTCGATCGTGAAAAAGCCTTATCCCGCGAGGATACTCAGTTCCTGAGCTGGGAGCATCCTATTATCCGTAATGGTCTGGATCTTGTCCTGTCAGGCGATACCGGAAGCTGTGCGGTTTCTATTCTGAAAAACAAAGCACTGCCGGTTGGCACGCTGTTAGTTGAGTTAGTTTATGTTGTTGAGGCTCAGGCACCGAAACACCTGCAATTAACCCGCTTCCTGCCTCCGACACCGTTGCGCTTGTTGATGGATCTGAAAGGTACTAATCTGGCACCTCAGGTGGAGTTTGAAAGCTTTAACCGTCAGTTGAATGCCATCAACCGCCATAATGCCAGCAAGCTGGTTAACGCGGTTCAAAAAGAAGTTCATGCTGTTTTGCAGCAATCTGAACCTCTGGTTGAACAACAGGCGCGTGAGTTAATTGAGAAAGCGAAAAAAGAAGCTGATGAAGTCCTGTCCGCTGAGTTGTCACGTCTGGAAGCCCTGAAAGCGGTCAACCCGAATATCCGTGATGATGAGCTGGAAGCCATTGAATCCGAGCATAAGCATCTGTTGCTGAATCTGGATCAGGCAAGCTGGCGTCTGGATGCAATTCGTCTGGTCGTTGTCTCTCATCAATAAAGAATAGTTATTCTGTCATAAGGGGCATCCATAACGAGGTGCCCCTCTGTTTTATCCCATCGATATGCTGTTAGAATGCGCCCCGTTATTTTTTCCAACCCAATTTTCCAAACCCATTGGAGCGACTATGCTGGAGTTTTATAATCCCCCGACTGACCCCTGGTTACATGTGCTTTATCAGGATGAGCACATTATGGTTGTCAATAAACCCAGCGGATTGCTTTCTGTTCCGGGAAAAGCTGAGGAACATAAAGACAGTATCATGACCCGGGTACAGGCCGAATTTCCCTCTGCCGAATCTGTTCATCGGCTGGATATGGCGACCAGTGGCATCATGGTGGTTGCACTGACCAAAGCGGCTGAACGTGAACTCAAACGACAATTTCGTGAGCGTGAACCGAAAAAAGTCTATATCGCACGTGTCTGGGGGAAATTAGAACCGGAAGAAGGGCTGATAGATTTACCGCTAATCTGCGACTGGCCGAATCGCCCGAAACAAAAAGTCTGCTTTGAAACGGGAAAATCGGCACAGACCGAATATCAGGTACTTGAATATGAAGCACAGGCAACCCGCGTCAGGCTGGCGCCTATCACCGGACGTTCTCATCAGCTTCGTGTCCATATGCTGGCACTTGGCTATCCCATTCTGGGTGACCGGTTCTATGCCCATCAACAGGCAAAAGAGTTAGCTCCTCGCCTGCAATTACACGCACAGGAGCTGTCTATCACTCATCCGGCTTATGGTTCTCCGATGCATTTTGAATGTATCGCCGACTTTTAATTGCCGTTAACTTCTTTCTGACAACGGCTATTTAAAGCCTTTCTCTTTCTTGATCAGATCATAAGCGGCCTGAATGGACTGTGCCTTTTGTTTGGCAAGCTCCATCATTTCTGGTGGTAAACCTTTTGCCACCAGCTTATCGGGATGATGCTCACTCATCAGCTTCCGATAAGCCCGCTTAATGGTTGTGGCATCATCACTCTGGCTGACCCCCAGCACCTTACAGGCATCTTCCAGCGTCGCACGCTGCTGGGCGGCTCCCTGATAATGACCATTCTGCTGATATTGCCCGCCAAAATGACGACCGCCTTCCATCATCGCCAGAAACTGTTCGAATTGCATACGGGAAATTCCCAGTTCTTCAGCAATCACAAACAGCACTTTTCTTTCATTGGGATGAAGTTCACCATCAGCAAATGCAGCCTGAAGCTGGATTTCGAGAAACATTCTGATCAGATCAAAACGGCCGAAACAGGCCCGACGAAGCTGTTTTAATGTCTCACGTAATGGAAACTCAGGGCGTTTACCCTCGCGAAATGCCTGCTGTGCAGCAAGGCGGGCGTCACCATGCAGGCGCATTCGGTCCATAAGCTGGCTGGCCAGTTGGATATCCGTTTCAGTAACCCGTCCTTTTGACTTGGTCAAATGGCCCAATACCTGAAAGGTACTGCGGAAAAACAGTGCCTGCCGCGATGGATTTTTAGCAGGGGTTCCCTGATTCCGTATCCTCACCTTATCAAGGATATGGCCCAGCAGAACACCCACAACAATGCCCCAGAACCCGGCACCAGATGCAATACCAAATATTAACCCTAATAATTTTCCCCAATACTGCATATACTCTCTAATTCCTCAATGCCCTGAGTGAAATTTTGCATTATCATACTATTCATCATTATCATACTATCCATTAAGCTCTGTGCCTAACAGCATGATTAGTGAAATTTAACTTTACTCTGGCGCATATCTATCAAGTGCGTTAGTCTCTCAGCGTTTGTCGGCATGATGCCACTCATGATGGAACCGCATAAGCATCTATGAATAAATGTTATCCCACTTTGCTGGCCACGATGGTATGGGCAGCACTTTACAGTCAGCAGGCACACGCTGACCTTGCAGCACAATGTATGCTGGGTGTCCCTGTCTACGACAAACCCATTATTACCGGGGATCCCAACACACTGCCGATTAAAATTCAGTCTGATGATACCCATGGTGAATACCCAACTTCTGTAGAGTTTGTCGGTAATGTCGATATCCAACAAGGAAATAAAACACTGACTGCCGACAGAGTCAGATTCGAGCAGACTGAAGCTAAAGACCCGGTGCGGACTCTCCATGCTGCCGGGAATGTCAGATATGATGATCCCCAGATAATTCTGAAAGGGCCACGCGCCTGGGCTAACTTAACCACAAAAGATACCGATGTGGAACAAGGGAAGTACCAGATGGTAGGTCGTCAGGGACGCGGTAGCGCAGATAAAATGATGCTGCGCGGTGAGAACCGCTATACCATTTTAGATAATGGCGTGTTTACTTCCTGTCTGCCGGGTAACGATAGCTGGAGCGTTATCGGTTCAGAAGTCATTCTGGATCGTCAGGAAGAAGTGGCTGAGATTTGGAACGCCCGTTTCAGGGTCGCAAATGTTCCCGTATTTTATACTCCCTACCTGCAGCTACCGATTGGCGATAGACGCCGCTCTGGTTTTTTGATCCCCAATGCCAGTTTTTCCAATAAAGATGGGATCCAGTTCATCCTGCCTTATTACTGGAATATTGCTGCAAATTACGATGCGACCATCACACCACATTTGATCAGCAAACGCGGTCTGAAGCTCGATAACGAGTTCCGTTACTTAACGAAAGCTGGCTCAGGCACCGTAGCACTGGACTGGATTAAGAAAGACCGCCTGTATGCAGAAGATAAAGATTTTAATCTCAGACCTGAACGGGATAGCAACAGCCGCTGGTTATTCTACCTGAACCACGGTGGAGTGATGAATCAGGTCTGGCGCTTCAGTGCTGATTATACCAAAGTCAGTGATCCCGACTATTTTACTGATTTCAGCTCTCAGTACGGCACCAGCACTGATGGTTATGCCACGCAAAAATTCAGTATCGGCTATGCCCAGCAGAACTGGAATGCAACGTTAACCACCAAGCAATTCCAGATCTTTACTGCTAAAGTCAACGGCGACACGAAAGCATACCGTGCTACCCCTCAGCTAGATCTGAATTACTATAAAAATGATCTGGGGCCATTTGATTTCCGCACCTATGCGCAATTTGCCAAATTTACCAGCGTTGGTAAGGTGCAGCCGAATGCAACCCGCTGGCATGTAGAGCCTTCCATCAACCTGCCGCTCTCCAATGGCTGGGCAAGTCTCAACAATGAAGTTAAGTTGATGGCAACCCACTACCAACAAGATATTCCTGCGGCGCAAAAAAACTCTGATTTGGAGAAATCAGTTAATCGCGTTCTGCCACAGTTTAAATCAGATGCACAAATGGTATTTGAACGTGCTATGTACTTTAAGCCCGGTTTTACGCAGACACTGGAACCTCGGGTTCAGTACCTTTATGTTCCTTATAGGAATCAGAATAATATTTACGACTACGATTCCTCCCTGCTGCATGCCAATTATACTGGCTTGTTCCGTGATCGGTTCTACAGTGGTCTGGATCGCATTTCATCAGCCAACCAGTTCACGAGTGGTATCACCACCCGTATCTATGATGAAGATTTAGTTGAACGTTTTAGTTTCTCTATAGGTCAAATTTATTACTTTGAGGCACCACGCGTTAAGGATGTGAATTCTGACGGGCAGACACAGAGTCCTATTGATGCCAGTAATAACAGAAGAACGGGTTCTACAACCTGGGCCAGTGATGTTGAATGGAACATCAACTCATCCTGGGGCTTCAAAGGCGGGGTGCAGTATGATACCCGTCTGAGCCAGGTTTCAATGGGGAATTCAGTCGTGGAATACCGCCGTGATGCTGACCGCCTGATACAGCTGAATTATCGCTTTGTGAATCGTGACTATATTCGGGCTACCCTGAAAAACCCTCCCGCATACCAGCAGGGTATTTCTCAGGTAGGTGTGATAGGAAGCTGGCCGTTGACTGATCGCTGGGCGGTCGTCGGCGCATATTACTACGATACCAAAGAGAAACAACCCGCCAGTAAAATGCTCGGTATGCAGTATAGTACCTGCTGTTGGGCTGTGAATGTCGGTTACGAGCGTAAGATAGTCAGCTGGAAGGACAACCAGAGTGAATATGATAATAAATGGTCACTCAATATTGAACTCCGTGGCTTAAGTAACAATCATAGTTTGGGTAGCCAGAAGATGCTTCAGCAAAGTATTTTGCCTTATCAGCGTGCCTTCTGATACCAATAAACAAAATGTAAACACAATAACCCCGCTGTAAGGCGGGATTGATATGATGGGAAACATATGAAGAACTGGAGAACGCTCATTCTCGGGTTGATGTTTGCAATGAACACTGCCATAGCAGCACCACAGGAAATCAATAAGGTCGCTGCCATTGTTAATAATGATGTTGTGCTGGAAAGTGACGTCAACAACCTCTTAGAGTCCGTTAAGAATAACGCAAGACTGTCTGGTCAGCAGATTCCGGATGAAAAAACATTGCGCCACCAAATTCTTGAGCGTCTGATTATGGATGACATCGTCCTGCAAATGGCAAAGCAGATGCAGCTTACTATTCCTGATGCGGATGTGGACTCAACCATTGAAAACATTGCAGCACAGAACCATATGAGCCTTGCTCAGATGAAGCAAAGTCTGGCTGCTGAGGGTATGAGTTTCGATACCTATCGTAATCAAATCCGCAAAGAAATGCTGATTGCTGAAGTGCGTAACAACGAAGTCCGTCGTCGTATTTCTATTCTGCCACAAGAAGTTGATTCTTTAGTTAATCAACTCAGTAGCCATAATGATCAGAATACTGAATTGAATGTTAGTCAGATTTTGATCCCTCTGCCTGAGAACCCAACCCACGCTCAGGTCGAGAAAGCAGAAGTTACCGTAAACAAGATCTTGTCTGACCTTAAAAAAGGCGGGGATTTTGGGAAACTGGCAATTGCTTATTCCAGCGATACACAAGCCTTAAAAGGCGGCAACATGGGCTGGAACCGGTTACAGGAACTGCCATCATTATTTGCTGAACAGCTCCAGTCGGCTCAGAAAGGGCAGGTTATCGGCCCAATTCGTTCCGGTGTCGGCTTCCATATCCTGAAAGTGAATGATATCCGTGGCGGGAATGCGCCTGTTGCAGTCACCGAAGTCAATGCCCGCCATATTCTGCTGAAATCATCACCAGTGATGACTGATGAGCAGGCCCGCGACAAATTAAGACAGCTCCGGGAAGAAATTTTAAGTGGTAAAACGACATTCGAGCAAGCAGCAAAAGAGTATTCTGAAGATCCGGGCTCTGCCATGCGTGGCGGTGAACTGGGCTGGAATGTGCCAAGTGCTTATGATCCTGCTTTCCGTGATGCTCTGGTTAAACTGAAAAAAGGCGAAATCAGCCAGCCTATTCACTCCGCTTTCGGATGGCATCTGATTCAGTTGCTTGATACCCGCAAAGTCGACAAAACCGATGCAGCACAGAAAGATCGTGCCTACAAGCTGCTGTTTACCCGTAAATTTAATGAAGAAGCGCAAACCTGGATGCAAGAATTACGCGCCTCTGCTTATGTGAAAATTTTAGATGGCAACAATGCAAAATAAACCCATCATTATCACCCCCGGCGAACCAGCCGGGGTTGGCCCGGATTTAGTCATTGCCCTCGCCCAATCTGAGTGGCCCGTCCAATTAGTTGTCTGTGCCGATCCTGAACTCATGCTCTCCCGTGCACGGCAACTGAACCTGCCCCTGCAATTGCAGCCTTACTCCCCGGAACATTTATCTGGCTCACAGGCCGCCGGAACACTGAGCATTCTCCCCGTCTCTCTCCATACTCCGGCTGTCGCGGGTGAATTAAACCGGGAGAATGGTACTTATGTAACAGAAACTCTGGCTAAAGCCTGCGATGGTTGTTTAAGAGGTGAGTTTTCGGCACTGGTGACAGGCCCTGTGCATAAAGGGGTTATCAATGATGCCGGGATTGCCTTCACCGGGCATACTGAGTTTTTTGCTGACCATAGCCAGTGTTCACGTGTTGTTATGATGCTGGCAACAGAAGAATTACGGGTCGCTCTGGCAACAACCCATTTACCGATTCTGGATGTTCCCAAAGCGATAACTTTTGATTCTCTGCGGGAAGTGGTCACTATTCTTAATCATGACCTGAAAACCAAATTTGGCATCCCGCGCCCTCATATCTATGTCTGTGGTCTTAACCCTCATGCAGGTGAGAACGGCCATATGGGGCGTGAAGAGATAGATGTGATTATTCCGGCACTGGAAAGCCTCAGAGCCGAAGGTATCTGGCTGGAAGGGCCATTAGCAGCTGATACTCTGTTTCAGCCAAAATATCTGGATCATGCTGATGCGGTGCTTTCTATGTATCACGATCAAGGGCTGCCCGTGCTAAAATACCAGGGTTTTGGCAGAGCGGTGAATATCACTCTGGGGCTGCCATTCATCCGAACCTCTGTCGATCATGGCACCGCACTGGAGCTGGCAGGGACAGGTCAAGCTGATGTGGGAAGTTTTATCACCGCATTGAATCTCGCAATTAAAATGATACAAAACAGTAATGAATAATAAAGTCCACCAAGGGCACCATGCCCGTAAACGCTTCGGGCAAAATTTCTTAACCGACCAGTATGTCATTGATAGCATTGTTGATGCTATGAACCCACTGCCTGGGCAGGCTATGGTGGAAATCGGGCCGGGTCTGGCTGCACTGACCGAACCCGTTGCAGCGCGTCTGGATAAAATGACGGTCGTCGAACTTGACCGTGATCTGGCTGCTCGTTTGCAAGTCCACCCGAAATTGAAAGATAAGCTGACTATTATTCAGCAGGATGCCATGACCGTTGATTTTGGTGAGATCGCCAACGAACTGGGGCAACCTCTGCGTGTATTCGGTAATCTGCCGTATAACATCTCTACACCATTAATGTTTCATCTGTTCAGCTTCACCGATGCTGTCGCTGATATGAACTTTATGTTGCAGAAAGAAGTCGTAAATCGTCTTGTTGCCGGGCCGGGCAGTAAAGCCTATGGGCGTTTGAGTGTAATGGCACAATATTACTGTCATGTTATGCCAGTACTGGAAGTACCGCCGACCGCGTTTACCCCGGCGCCGAAAGTCGATTCTGCTATCGTGCGATTAATCCCTCATAAGGCTATGCCTTATAAGTCGGTACCTCATCCTGTGCAGGATATCCGCATGCTGGCAAGGATCACGACGCAGGCATTTAATCAACGTCGCAAAACTATCCGTAATAGCCTGAGTGACCTGTTTTCTCCTGAACAACTCTCTGATTTGGGTGTTGATCCGGGCACACGTGCTGAAAATATTTCAGTCGAGCAATACTGTAAAATGGCAAACTGGTTATCGTCTCAATCTGAAACTGTCTGATAACGGACATACGTTGCAGTAAAAGGAGGCATTTATGCTCAACGAACCAAGAGTTCATATTCAAGTTCAAAGCGCTTACGTAGAAAGCCAGTCAGAACCGGATCGGCTACGTTTTGTGTTTTCTTACACAATATTAATTCGTAATCTTGGGCATTCCCCCGTGCAACTCATCAGCCGTTACTGGCGTATAACCAACAGTAACGGCCATCAGACAGAAGTTCATGGCGAAGGCGTGGTGGGAGAGCAGCCAGTGATCCCGCCCGGAACGGAATATCGCTACAGTAGCGGGGCTGTTCTGGAAACACCTTTGGGAACAATGGAAGGCCATTATGAGATGATTGATCATCTTGGCAAGCCATTCCGGGTTGCTATTCCGGTATTCCGACTGGCTATCCCAACACTGATAAATTAATTATGTCTACATACCTTATCGGCGATATTCACGGCTGCTACCGCGAGCTGGTTGCGCTCTTACAACAGGTTGATTTTGATCCCGACAGAGATACATTGTGGCTGACAGGTGATTTAGTCGCCCGCGGCCCTGATTCTCTGGCGGTTCTGCGTTATGTTAAGAAACTGGGGTCCGCCGTCAGGCTGGTTCTGGGTAATCATGACCTGCATCTGCTGGCTGTATATAACAAAATCAGCCGTAATAAATCTAAAGACCAGTTGGATGAGTTGCTTACTGCTCCTGATGTCGATGAGCTGATTAATTGGCTGAGAAAACAACCGGTATTACAGATTGATGATGAACTGAAACTGGTCATGGCCCATGCAGGGCTGACTCCACAATGGGATCTGGAAACAGCCAGAATATGTGCCCACGAAGTGGAAGCAATCCTGCGCAGTGACAGTTATCCCCTGTTTCTCAATGCTATGTATGGTGATATGCCCAATAGCTGGTCACCAAAATTAAGCGGACTGTCACGACTGCGTTATAGCACCAACGTACTGACACGAATGCGTTACTGTTTTCCGAATGGTCAATTGGATATGATTTGCAAATCCAAGCCCGAAAATGCTCCCGCGCCACTAAAACCCTGGTTTGAACTCCCGCGAAAAATTCCTGAAGATTATTCCATTGCATTTGGTCACTGGGCAGCACTGGAAGGACGAGGAACGCCTGCTGATATTTATGCTTTGGATACAGGCTGTTGCTGGGGTGGCAATCTGACGCTTTTACGTTGGGAAGATAAACAGTATTTCAGTCAGCCTGCATTTGCTACTCAGTCAGATGATTCAAATTCGTAATCTTTAATGGAGAGTCGTCTGACACTCCATTTCTCAAACCTGACAGAGAAAAATAATTACTGCCGTCTTTCCAGAATTTCAAAACAGTAGCCGTGTGAATTGCGCTCATCAGCATCGTGATATTCAGTAAAAACCGAACTCCACTCATCGGGTTCATAATCAGGAAAATGGGTATCCCCGATCACTTCGGCGTCAATATGAGTCAGATACATGCGACTGGCCAGAGGAATAAATTGTTCATAAATTTTACCGCCGCCTATCACCATGATTTCTTCGACATCACCGGCCGCAGCCAGAGCTTCTTCGATTGAACTGACCCAGGTTACACGATCATCGCTGCCTGGCTGACGGCTGATGATAATGTTCAGGCGTCCCGGTAAAGGGCGACCAATCGATTCATAGGTTACTCTTCCCATCACAACCGGCTTTCCGAGTGTATTACGCTTAAACCAGGCTAAATCACCCGGAATAGTCCACGGCATAGCATTGTCCAGACCAATAACGCGATCCATCGCCATTGCAGCAATCAAGCTGATATTCATTAAGTCACCTTACAGGCAAGTAGTATGAAAATTGCGGACACTATACGGAAAGAGGTAGTAACAGTCGATAAGATTAGTGATTTGTTCAGAATAGATAATTAATTCACATGTATAATTTGGCATAAAAGACCCCCAATATTGGTTGTCCAATCATTGGGGGCACTTCACAAAGCACTTTCTTAAATTCAAAGTATATATTTAACTATCCCATAAGAATTGGAGTCGCTTGGTCACACCCGTTTGTTTTAATACGTAACTTAGTTTTTGAGCATCAGAATTATTTTCAAATAAACAGTTAAATCCAAATTCCTTTGACCACTCAGCTGATATACATTTTCCGATAAAATAAAGTACACCATCAACTGTTATTTCAAGATCTTTTTCAAACAGAGAATTATCATAGCTGAATCCCCGCAATCTAAATCCAGATGGGGCATAGTTATTAACATGCTCTACCCAATCAACAGTCGTAATGTTAATTATTTTTTCGGCATAGCTTTTGATTACAGACAAACTACCTGTATTTAGTATTGTCGTCATGTGAATTTGATCATGATTATATCCCCAAACAGAACTATAGCCTACAACACTAGAGCCACCGGGTACCCCGTAAACTTCTCTGTAATCTCCAAATGCCATCGTAATATCAAGGACTAAATCATAATTTGGAAAAGCAATCACTGGCTTATTAATTTCAGACATAAATTACTCACTTATTATTTGTTAAAGTTCAAGGTAATTTCATCCTACTAGTAAACAGCGAGTAAATATTACTTATTACAGAGTATTATGGCAATATGGAAACTTAATTTAGCGATTAATACAATTTTAAATAAAGAGATCTTTTATAAATTCTTTTTATTAATCGAGTTTACAACTAATTAAGTTGTAAACTCAAAGTTTGCTACTGACAAATATGATAATAAGGTTTCCAACAAGGGACCTTATTATCAGTAAATTAAAACTCCCGAATAATAATATATTTCTCCTTACATCCCCGCCGGAGTCACTACCAATTGTCCTGCCACGCCACGATCGGCCCATTCTAATATCTGGCTGTAATACATAAACGGGTAGTGTTCATAGGATGGCTGCATCATATTGACCAACAACTCGGTTCTGCCATCCACCCAGACGGTATCTTTCCAGCCATAATCCTGCGGCTCCGGCTGTACCCCGTTGTGCTTGATAACTTTGAATCTGGCCCCTTCGATATGAAAAGGCTGTGGAATCGATGTTGTCACTACCCAGCGCTCCCATGCTCCCTGATGGCTGGTAATGTCGGTTCGGTTTGGATTCAGTAGTGCTCCATTGATGCCCTGTGTTTCATCCCCTAAAACAATTTGGCGGTTGCGAATTGAAGAATCAATGCCAGTCGTATCAGTCACAAGCTGAGAAGGTAGCTCTTCTGTGACCAGAGGTAACAACCCACCTGATTTAATCGTCAGAACATTTGTTGAGCGCAATTTATTGGATGGTTCAAACAGCCCTTTCAGTCGATCAATCATGCCGGCAGATTCTCCTGCTGTGATAACAACACTGTCTGCTTTCGACATATCAATCAGCACTTCACGGCGTTCTCCCGGTGCCAGTGAAAGCGTCTGAACCGCCACCGGCGCTGGCAATAACCCCTGATCAGTCGCAATCATATAGAAAGGCCGGCCATCACTGAGCTGTAACTGGAAACGGCGGGCATTGGCGGCATTTAACAGACGCAGCCTAATCCACCCTTTGGCAACTTCGATAAACGGGTTTTCCACCCCGTTAATAACCAGTGTATCCCCAAGGAATCCCTGACTGGCAGAAGCCTTGTCATAGCGGGGCGTACCAAAATTATCCAACCGCTTATCCTGCAAAATAACCGGAAAATCATCGACGCCATAATGTCTGGGTAAAGGCAGGCGATGAGTATTTTCGTCTTCCACCAGCCACATTCCTGCTAATCCTGCATAAACCTGTTCCGCCATTCGGTGTGGTGTATTAGCGTGATACCAACATGTTGCTGCTGGCTGATCAATCGGAATGACCGGAGACCAGTTCCCATGAGCAGGGATCAGGCGTGATTCTCCCCCCATCAGTGTTCCGGGTACCTGTAACCCGCTTACAGTCATTGAAACCGGCTCTGACAGGCGATTACTGTATATCAGTTTAACGTTATCCCCTTTACGGACACGAATAGTCGGCCCCAGATAGAGGCCATTGATACCCGACACTGACGCCTTATTTTTCCCGTCAAAAGACCAGCTGGCTCTCTGAAGAGCTAAAAACAGGGGCTGGCCACCGCGAGATTCCAGTAAGGGGGGAACAGGTAATGCTATTTGTTGGTCTTTATCTGCCTGAACAGCAAAGGGGAGCGCTCCTAAACATACTGCTAAACCAGATGCCTGAATAAATTGGCGCCGACTCAGTGACATATTTTCTCCACGGCAGGAATGAGCTCCACGAAAAGAAAGAATAGCTGCCCAAATTGAGTGCTTATCCATATCTAATTGATTTCAAATTATATCGCGGCGGTATTACCCTTTGTTTTTCAAATCGCGCCTTTGTTGGACACGTGTTGAAATCCACTGGGTATAGATATATCTTATCGATTGCGTTTAATAAAAAACGTTAATTTATCAAAAAGCAATCATATCGCGAACAGGGGATAAATTCTAAAACTATCTTAAATTTATAGTCAGAATTCATCCCCATATCAGAAAGGAGAACTTCGTAAAAATAGCGTAAGTTATTTTTAATTCAATTAACTGCGCTTGTTAAGCTCCTCAACTTCTTTATCCAGCTCTTCAATCTTGGCCTTCATCACCTGATGACAATGTGCAGCCAATTCACGAACCCGCTCTTTTGTATATTCTGTTGTATCAATCGGCGGCAGCATTTCAACAATAACCGTACCATTATTCCAGCGATTGAGCTTGATCTTGCCATGTGTTGAAGAAACACAAACCGGTACAATCGGCACTCCGGCCGCAATGGCCGCATGGAAGGCACCTGTTTTAAACGGCATTAAACCACGACCACGACTGCGGGTACCCTCCGGGAACATCCAGACAGAAACATTGTTCTTTTTGATCTGCTTAACAACCTGTGAAATCGTCCCGTGTGCTTTTGTCCTGTTTTGTCTGTCAATCAGGATATTACCTGTCAGCCAGTACAACTGACCAAAGAAAGGTATAAAAACCAGACTTTTTTTACCAACAGTCACCGTGCGGGGCTGTACAGCGTTTGACATGGTTATCATATCGAAGTTGTTCTGGTGATTACCGATATAGATGCTTGGGCCAACTTGTGGTGCATCTTCAGGAATACGTTCAATCAGTTTGATACCGAATATTGTGTGCAGCTTGCCAAATGCCCGGCCAAAGGTCATCACATGGCGCGGATCCCGGGGGCTGAATAGACAGTAAATCCCACCGAATATACAGACTAGAAAGGTGAACAGAATAACAATGATCCCACGAATAATGGTTAGCATAGTTTCCTCTTGCAAGGCAGGCCAGTGTTGTACTGGCCTGCTGTCAGGGTTATTTAATTATATAAAAATGAAGTTATGTTCAGTTCAATTTTGTTTCTATTTCTACACGCTCGACACGCTGTAAGCCACGCGGCAGGGCTGTTCCTTTACGGCCTCTTTCTGCCCGGAATTTCTGCAATTCCTCTGGCTGAAGCTGTAATTTGCGCTTACCGAAATAAAGCGTGATTGAAGATTTTGGCGGCAATACCAGCAACCAGCTCAATATATCTTCTCCGGAAGCCGCCTGCGCCGAGGTAATAGAAACTATTTTATTGCCCTTACCTTTTGACAGTTGCGGGAGATCGGCGACAGGAAACATCAACATGCGTCCCGCTTTGGTGATCGCCAGTAACATATCATCCTGTTCATTGCCGATCTCCAATGGTGACATCACCTTAGCGTTTTGTGGCAACGTAATCAGGGCCTTCCCTGCCCGGTTCTTGGCAATTAAGTCACTGAAGGTACAGATGAAGCCATAACCCGCATCAGATGCCATCAGGAGCTTCTGATCTTCTTTCGCCATCAGCAGATGCTCAACGGATGCTCCGGCCGGTAATGCCAGTTTGCCGGTCAAAGGCTCTCCCTGCCCTCTGGCTGAAGGTAAATCCAGAGGATCAATAGAATAACTGCGCCCGGTACTGTCAATAAAGACTACCGGCTGATTACTCTTACCACGCACAGCATCGCGATAGCTGTCACCAGATTTGTAATTTAAACCGGTAGGATCAATCTCGTGCCCTTTTGCGCTACGAACCCAGCCCATTTGAGACATCACAACCGTAATCGGCTCTGATGGCAGAATATCATGATCGCTCATTGCCTTCGCTTCTGAGCGTTCTTTCAGCGGAGAACGACGCTTATCACCATAGTTTTCCGCATCGGCAATAATCTCCTTTTTCAGCAGCGTGTTCAGCTTGCGCTCAGAGCCAAGGATTGCCTGAAGTTTGTCCCGCTCTTTTGCCAGTTCATCCTGCTCACCCCGGATTTTGACTTCTTCCAGTTTTGCCAGATGACGCAGTTTCAGTTCCAGAATCGCTTCCGCCTGTGTTTCTGTTAAACCAAAACGCTGCATCAGTACAGGCTTTGGCTCATCTTCACTACGGATGAGATGGATCACTTCATCAATGTTGAGATAGGCTGCCAGCAAACCTTCCAGAATATGCAGCCGCTTGAGCACTTTTTCCAGACGGTGGTTAAGGCGGTTACGTACCGTTTCACGACGGAATACCAGCCATTCACTGAGAATTTCAACCAGACCTTTAACACTCGGGCGATTGTCAAGACCAATCATGTTGAGGTTAACACGATAGCTCTTTTCCAGATCGGTTGTGACAAACAGGTGGTTCATAACCTGCTCGACATCCACACGGTTAGTCCGGGGCACAATCACCAGACGCGTCGGGTTCTCGTGATCGGATTCATCCCGCAGATCATCCACCATCGGCAACTTCTTCGAACGCATCTGGCTGGCGATCTGTTCTAATACTTTCGCACCAGATACCTGATGTGGCAGAGCGGTAATTACAACGTTACCCTCTTCTTTTGACCACACAGCACGCATACGTATCGAGCCACGACCATTTTTGTAGATCTTACGGATATCTTCTTTCGAAGTAATGATTTCCGCATCTGTCGGGTAATCCGGGCCTTTAACGTGCTCCATAACTTCATCAAGTGAAGACTCTGGTTTATCCAGCATGGAAATCAGCGCATTGGCTACTTCACGTGAGTTATGAGGCGGTATATCCGTTGCCATACCAACAGCAATACCTGTTGTGCCGTTCAGCAGGATATTAGGCAGACGCGCAGGCAGCATTTTCGGCTCCTGCAATGTACCATCAAAGTTTGGCACCCAGTCTACTGTCCCGTGCCCCAGTTCACTCAGCAGCAACTCTGCATACTTAGACAGACGGGATTCGGTATAACGCATTGCCGCAAAAGATTTCGGATCATCCGGAGCACCCCAGTTTCCCTGACCGTCCACAAGTGGATAACGGTAAGAAAAAGGCTGTGCCATCAGCACCATTGCTTCGTAACAGGCACCATCACCATGTGGATGATATTTACCCAGTACATCACCGACAGTACGGGCAGATTTTTTGAATTTTGCACTGCTACTCAGCCCAAGCTCTGACATCGCGTAGACGATACGACGCTGCACGGGCTTTAATCCATCACCGATAAAAGGCAGCGCCCTGTCCATGATGACGTACATGGAATAATTCAGATAGGCGTTTTCAGTGAATGTGTGGAGCGGCTGGCGTTCCACACCGTCGTGAGTTATCTCACTCATGTATTAATTTCCTCAAAACCCGTCATCTCTCAAGTTGCCGCTTTAGTTGGCCGCGATGCATCTTGAAATCTACCGGGTTTAAATTTCAATTCAATTGCTATACTTCAATATCAATGGAATCACCCTTTTCTTGCAGCCAGTTACGGCGGTCTTCCGAGCGTTTTTTCGCCAGAAGCATATCCATAACGGAAAGGGTTTCCTGATAATTTTCATCATTGATAGTCAATTGCACCAGACGGCGAGTATTGGGATCTAGCGTAGTTTCACGCAACTGCATCGGGTTCATTTCACCCAACCCTTTGAAGCGCTGAACATTCGGCTTACCACGCTTACGGCTCAGGCGGTCAAGTACCGCACTCTTTTCACCTTCATCCAGTGCATAGTGAACTTCTTTGCCAAGGTCGATACGATACAATGGTGGCATCGCCATATAAACGTGACCACGTTTGACCAGCGTCGGGAAATGGCGGACAAATAAGGCGCACAGCAGCGTTGCAATGTGCAGGCCATCAGAATCCGCATCGGCCAGAATACAGATTTTACCGTAACGCAGCTGGCTGAGATCTTCACTGTCAGGATCGATACCGATTGCGACCGAAATATCATGGACTTCCTGCGAAGCCAATACTTCATCTGAAGAGACTTCCCATGTATTCAGTATCTTACCGCGCAGAGGCATAATGGCCTGAAATTCGCGGTCACGGGCCTGTTTAGCAGAGCCACCCGCAGAATCCCCTTCCACCAGAAACAGTTCAGTGACATTGAGATCCTGTGAGGTACAGTCAGCCAGTTTCCCCGGCAATGCAGGGCCGTTGGTCAGCTTCTTACGTACCACTTTCTTGGCCGCGCGCATACGGCGCTGAGCGCTGGCAATGGCCATTTCAGCCAATTGCTCTGCTTCCTGAATATGCTGGTTCAGCCACAGGCTGAATGCATCTTTGACAACACCGGAAACAAAAGCCGCAGACTGGCGCGATGACAGACGTTCTTTAGTCTGCCCGGCAAATTGTGGATCCTGCATTTTGAGGGATAATACATAAGCACAGCGATCCCAGATATCGTCGGCAGAAAGTTTGACGCCACGAGGCAAAATGTTGCGGAATTCGCAGAATTCACGCATTGCATCCAGCAACCCCTGACGCAACCCATTGACGTGGGTACCGCCCTGTATCGTCGGGATCAGGTTAACATAGCTTTCCGCCAGTAATTCTCCGCCTTCCGGCAGCCAGAGCAACGCCCAGTCCACCGCTTCAGTCTCGCCACTGAGAGCACCGACAAACGGGGCCTGAGGTAATGTCACCAGCCCATTAACTGCTTCCAGCAAATAGTCAGTCAACCCGTCGGCATAACACCATTTTTGCTCAGTTCCGGCCAGTTTATCCTTAAAGATAATTTCAACGCCGGGGCACAGAACCGCTTTTGCTTTCAGCAAATGGGCCAGACGTGAGGTCGAAAAACGGGGGGTATCGAAATAGCTTTCATCCGGCCAGAAATGCACACTGGTTCCGGTGTTACGTTTTCCGCAACTGCCTATAACAGCCAGTTCCTGTACTTTATCGCCATTTTCGAAGGCGATCTGATGAACCTGACTGTCGCGACGAACAGTTACTTCGACCCGTTTGGACAGGGCATTAACGACTGAAATACCAACCCCGTGCAAGCCACCGGAGAACTGGTAGTTTTTATTGGAAAATTTACCACCCGCATGCAGGCGGGTCAGGATCAATTCAACTGCTGATACTTTTTCTTCAGGATGGATATCAACCGGCATACCACGGCCATCATCTATCACTTCCAGAGACTGATCGCTGTGGAGAATCACTTGAATATGCTTCGCGTGACCAGCTAGCGCTTCGTCCACACTATTATCGATCACTTCCTGTGCCAGATGGTTCGGGCGGGCGGTGTCGGTATACATTCCTGGGCGGCGACGAACTGGCTCCAGGCCACTGAGGACTTCAATGGCCTCTGCGTTATAACTAGATTGAGTCATGTTGTAATTCTGTCGGTTGCTTCATGATTAAAGGGCCAATCAGTATTGATTACCCTACGTATCCCGGAACGCCCTCAGAACGGCGTTAGCCCGGAATCCATTGGATAGATACTGTTGATAATACCAGTCGCTTACCTATTTTTGGCAATTTTTTTACTATTGCCGCTGGCTAGCCCCAAGAAGTCAATGATTTGAGGAAAATAGTATTCGAAACCAATAAATGCATGATTTCCACCAGATTCGACGGTTTGTCTGCACTGCATCAGGTAGGCAACCGCCTGACGGTAGTCCAGTACTTCGTCCCCGGTTTGCTGTAATAACCAGATAAGATCCGGTGATTCCAGCGGGTCAATATGCATTACTTTGAGGTCATGAATGTGGCTTTCTTCAAGAGTATACCGCTCTTCGGTATAAGGATTCACGTTTTCCCCAAGATAATCCTGAAGAAGATCGAATGGACGAACCGCAGGATTGACGACTACGGCTGGCAGGCCAAAGCATTGTGAAAGCCAGATGGCCAGATAGCCTCCTAATGAGGAACCCACCAAACCGATGTGTTCCCCTGAGCGGCTCATCACTATTTCTTCCAGTAAAGCTGCCGTATCTTCGGGGTAAGGAGGCAATTGTGGCACCAGCATCTCTATTTCAGGGTGCTGCTGGTGCAACCATGTTTTCAGCGCAGTTGCTTTTGCTGATTGGGATGAACTGTTAAAACCATGTAGGTAAAGTAACGTTGACATTAATACCCGTCCGAATCTAAATCCGGGCAAAATTCATTACTCTTGAGCCTATAAAGCTGCGTTTGCAGTTCTGCTTCTCCGCCACCAGTTACAGGCAATTCAAGGTAACGCCAACCCGGAGCCACTGTATCAAGCATAAAATTAGTACAATGTGGCTTAAATTGCACACAGGTTGATGGTGTTGCTATCACACGAATACCATTCCAGATTACATCCAGCTCTTGGTGGATGTGCCCGCACAGTATTGTTTTCACCTGCGATTTATCCTTCAGGCATTCTGCCAGTGCAGGAGCATTGCGCAGACTGTGCTGATCCAGCCATGTACAGCCTGATGGTACAGGATGATGATGAAGCATGATAATCGCCTGACGATCACTGTGTTCATCCAGACATTTACTCATCCATTCCAGCTGGTATTCCGTCAATTCGCCGTGGGGAACACCCTGCACCTGACTATCCAGCATGATAAGCTGCCAGTGCTGGCCTATGAATATTTGCTTGGAAGGTGAAATCCCCGCCGCCGCCAGTACATCAACCATAGCAGGCTGATAATCGTGATTACCGGGTAACCAGACACAAGGGGCGGGCAAACGGGCAATGCCTTCAACAAAATTCTGATAGGCACCGGGAGTCTGATCCTGAACTAAATCGCCGGTCGCAACGACCAAATCAATATCAATATTCTGCTCAAGGATCGCATCCAACACAGCATGATAACTGCGGTAGGTATTGATACCCAGCAGTGAGCCACCTTTATTGGCAAAAAGGTGCATGTCAGTGATTTGCAATATTCTTGCTGTGGCACCTTTCGCCACAGGTATTTCAAGCAGGCTTTCCAAATGGTTTCCTTTTCCTGTCGGTCATAGAGGGTCATTCTAACGTGTCTTTACACATAAGATCTGCTGACTGGGGCACACTTCACGTTTCCCAACACAAAATTGCCGTTTATATTTCCAGCCACTCTTTTTTCAGTTTTGCATGGTGCAATGCCAGCCACTGTATTGCAATAACTGAAGCCGAATTATCAATAATTCCCTCTTCAACCCATTGATAAGCCTGCTCTCTGCTGACAACCAGTACCCGGATATCTTCATTCTCTCCTTCCAGACCATGGATACCTGAGGCAGTAGAAGAGTTGACTTCTCCTACAAAAATACTCATGCGCTCTGTTGTTCCTCCGGGGCTTGCAAGGTAACTCAGTGCCGGCTGGCAACGTTTAACTTCAATACCCGCTTCTTCTATCGCTTCACGGCGGACAACCTGCTCAGCATCTTCCCCTTCTTCAATCATGCCGGCAATCACTTCCAGCAACCACGGTGTCTGGCTGGTTTCTATCGCCGGAATGCGGATCTGTTCAATCAGGACAACTTCATCACGCACCGGATCATAAGGCAACAAAACACCGGCATGACCCCGTTCAAATACTTCACGCTTAATATTCCCGCTCCATCCTCCACGAAACAGGCGGTGTCTGAATTGATACTCCGTCATTTTGAAAAAACCGTGATAGAGTGTTTTTCGGGAAATAACTTCAACATCTTGTTTCGAAAACGTAAATGGTTTTTCTGAATCTATCGATTTTGTAGAAATAAGCGGTGAGGTAAGATCTTCGCGCATAAAAGCTCCTGTTTGTTATCTTTTAATTCTCTACTATTAAAATGTATTTTTTCACATTGTTCTAAATAAATTGATTTTGAAGATACAAACACTCTAGAAAATAAGGCAATATGGCACAAACAGCCACCTTATACTGCAAGTATTCTCTGCTAGAATCTGTGATATTGTTTTTATGCAGAGGCAACTTAAGCAAAATAGCTGCACAACAAGGAACGCAAATGAAAAAATTGCTATCTCTTTTTATCGCTATGAATCTGGTAGGTTTCAGTACTTCAGGCCACGCAGAAGATCTGTTACAAATTTATAAACAGGCGAAAGAAACTAACCCTGAGTTGCTTAAGGCGCTGGCTGATCGCAATTCGGTTTTTGAAGGGATTGATTTAGCCCGCAGCCCTTTGTTACCTCAATTAAGCCTGACTGCGGGAGCCAAATATCTTAAAAGTTTTCGCAACAGTGAACAGGAAAATCACGGTATCAACGCAGGCTTATCGCTGAAACAGAGCATTTTTGATATGTCCTCCTGGAGTAAACTGAATCAGGCAGAAAAGAAAGCAGGGATTGCCGATATCAGTTATCAGGCAGCCCAGCAGAAATTAATTCTGGATACCGCCAACGCTTATTTTGATGTCCTGAGCAAAATTGATGCTCTGACCTATAGCGAAGCTCAGAAATCCTCACTCTACCGGCAACTGGATCAGACAACCCAGCGCTTCAATGTAGGGCTGGCCGCCATTACTGACGTCCAGAACGCCCGTGCCCAGTATGATTCTATTCTGGCACAGGAAGTTTATGACCGTAATGAGCTGGATAATTCATTGGAAAAATTGCGCCTGATTACTGGTGTTTATTACCCACAGCTGGCTTCATTGAACATTGACCACTTCAAAACAAGTAAGCCAAAACCGGCTGAAGATTTGCTGAAAGAAGCCGAAACCCGCAATCTCAACCTGTTATCTGCACGCTTGATGCAGGATTTGAAACGTGAGCAAATCAAAGATGCTCAGACTGGTTATATGCCAACTCTCGGGTTGTCAGCCAATACAGGAGTTGATAATGAGCACTCGCGCCATAACAATAACGGTAATCCAAGCACCAATCAATATGGTGGTAGCAATTCTGTCAGTATCTCATTCAGCATGCCACTTTACAGCGGCGGTGCAACCAGCTCTCAGGTAGAACAGGCTAAATATGATTTCCTCTCCAGCAGTCAGGATTTGGAAAATACTTACCGCAAAGTTATTCAGGATGTTCGTTCTTCCTCCAATGATATTGCAGCTTCTATCAGTAGCATTGAAGCGAACAAACAAGCCGTGCTCTCCGCAGAAAGCTCACTGCATTCAATGGAAGCCGGTTATCAGGTAGGCACCCGTACTATCGTTGACGTGCTGGAGTCAACCACCAAACTGTATCAGGCCAAAAAGAACCTTTCTCAGGCACGCTATAAGTACCTGATCAGCCTACTGGTTAATCAGCAATCCCGTGGTACTTTGAACGAGGACGATCTGGCGGCACTGAATAATATACTGGGAACACAGGTTTCAACCTCTGCCAGCAATATTATTAAAGAGATGAAAACACCATCAATTCGCTGAATTAATGCGCTATCGTTTTAGATTAAAAAACGTTATATTAAACGCGCTATACTCAATAAACAGCCCGCCGTTGTGTGGGCTATTTTTAATAGAGCCTAATATACCCTATGGATTTCGAGTTGCATCGCGGCAGCAAAGGAGCAAGTCCCCTGAGCATAGATAACTATGCGACTGGGGTGAGCGAGTGCAGCCAACAAAGAGGCCATTTGAAAGACGACGGGTATAAGCCATCCCATTGTGAATTACTGGTGGGATTAGCTCTTAATCTAACCTGATACCTTTAAGATGGATGCTCCCTATGACAATGAAACGGACAAAAGAGATTAACCGCGATAGTTTCCGCAAAGCGTGGAAACAATATCGTCTGGCACCTGTGGCACTCGCTGTCAGTGCTGTTTTCATGCTTTCTGCCTGTGAACAGAACGATGAAACGGTATCGCTTTATACCAATGCCGATGAGTGTTCCAAGGCAAATCCTTCTCAAAGTGAACAATGTACCATTGCTTATAACAACGCCCTGAAAGAAGCAGAGAAAACTGCACCAAAATATGCGACCCGTGAAGACTGTGTGGCTGAATTTGGTGAACAGCAGTGTACTCAGGCTCCTGCACAGGCAGGTGTCGGCACTCAGGCACAGGCACAAAGCAGTAGCGGAAGCTTCTGGATGCCTTTGATGGCGGGTTATATGATGGGGCACCTGATGGGTAACAGATCTGCGCCTTCGCAACCACTGTTCTCATCAAAATCAGCCAGCAGCCCGGCTAATGGTAAATTTGTTGACGCTACAGGTAAAAGTTATGGCCCGGCTACCGCTGGCGGTCGTAGCATGTCTGTACCAAAAACCGCAATGGCGCCAAAACCGGCAACCACAACGACAATTACTCGTGGCGGGTTCGGTGATTCGGTGGCAAAACAATCCAGTATGCAGCGTTCATCTGCTGGCTCAAGTTCCAGTTCTTCCCGTTCAATGGGCGGCTAAGTCAAAGTGAGTATTAAGTAAAGATGAAACGCATTAGTATTACTGAGCGCCCGGACTGGCGCGAAAAAGCAACAGAATATGGTTTCAATTTCCATACCATGTATGACCAGCCTTACTGGAGTGAAGAGGCCTATTATCAGTTCAGTCTGGGTCAGATTGAAGAAATTGAAGATGCTACCGCAGAGCTGCATCAGATGTGTTTGCAGGTTGTGGAAAAAGTCGTCAATAGTGAAGAACTGCTGACAAAATTCCAGATCCCGAAACATTGCTGGGAGTTTGTCCGCTCTTCATGGGTAACCAGTCAGCCTTCACTCTATTCCCGTCTGGATTTCGCCTATGATGGCCAGAATCCACCAAAACTGCTGGAAAATAATGCCGATACCCCGACATCCCTGTATGAATCGGCATTCTTCCAGTGGATATGGCTGGAAGATCAGGTCAATGCTGGCCATCTGCCGTCAAATGCAGACCAATTCAACAGCCTACAGGAAAAGCTGATTGAGCGTTTTGCGCAATTACGCGAAAAACACGGGTTTGGCCTGCTGCATATGGCATGTTGTCAGGACAGTGAAGAAGACCGTGGCACAATCCAGTATTTGCAGGATTGTGCTTCAGAAGCCGGTATTCCGACAGAATTCCTGTTTATTGAAGATATCGGTCTGGGTGAAAAGGGGCAGTTTACGGATTTACAGGATCAGGTGATCGGTAATCTGTTTAAGCTGTATCCGTGGGAATTCATGCTGCGTGAAATCTTCTCGACCAAACTGGCTGATGCTGGAGTCCGTTGGCTTGAACCAGCATGGAAGAGTATTATTTCCAACAAGGCATTATTGCCGATGCTATGGAAAATGTTCCCGAATCACCCTAATCTGTTACCTGCTTACTTTGCTGATGAACGTCCGGCAGACATGGACAGCTATGTGATTAAGCCTTTATTTTCACGTGAAGGGGCCAATATCCGTATTATCGAGAATGGCCGGGAAATAGCCAGTGCAGATGGCCCTTATGGTGAAGAAGGCATGATTGTTCAGCAATTCCATGCCCTGCCTAAATTCGGCGATAACCATGCGCTGGTAGGAAGCTGGTTAGTGAACGATCAGGCTGCGGGTATCTGTATCCGCGAAGACCGTGAATTAATCACACAGGATCTATCCCGCTTCTATCCGCATATCATTCTGGATTAATTCAGTCATATCCAATCTATGTTGAATTGCATGGCATTAGCGAACAGTTAGTAACCCCCAGGAACATAGATAACTATGTGACTGGGGTGGGCGAGCGTAGCCAATGAAGTGCCCGCTCGAGAGATGAAGGGTATTAGCCTAATTGGATTGTCAGCATACTTAAGGAGCCATCTTCAATCCCTTCAACAGGCGTTGAAATTGGCTCTTCTTTATTCCATGTTCCCATTACATAGAAAAGTGGCATAAAGTGTTCCGGTGTCGGGTGGGATAATTTACCATCTTCCCTATCCAAGGCCTGAAGTAACGGATGTGGCTCTTCAGTATTCGTCAGGTTTTCACGTACAAACTGCTCAAAAGAAAGTGCCCACGGGTAAGGTTCTGCGCCCAGCTCTTCGGCTGGCAGGTTATGCACGACATTCCCGCTGCCGATGATCATAACGCCTTCATCCCGTAACATAGATAGTTTTCTACCTATATCATAATAGAAAGCCGTCGACTGATTACGATCTATACTCAGCTGGATCACCGGAATATCCGCATCAGGGTACATTTTAGCTAATATTCCCCAGGAGCCATGATCCAATCCCCATTCGTCAAAATCAGTTTCTACTTCAATCGGCTCAAGAATATCCTGTACCAAAACAGCCAGTTCAGGATAACCTTTTGCTGGATACTGTTTTTCATGCAACTCACGGGGGAAATTACCAAAATCGTGGATAGTTCTGGGCTGAGGCATCGCCGTCACAGCAGTACCATCTATATACCAATGTGCAGAAATGACCAGAATGGCTCTCGGTCTGGGCAGTTTTTGCCCTAATTCAAACCAGGCTCGTGAATAACAATTATCTTCAATGGCATTCATTGGACTACCGTGACCAATGAACAAGGCGGGCATTCTCAGGAGACTCATTCTCGTCCCTCATACAGCAAATCAAACATGGTGGATTATGAATAGCGACAAAAAAATTATGGCAAGATTATGATGTTTCTTCCCTGAATATGACCAATCAAAAAATGATGGGGTACTTTAAAAATACTGAAAGGCCACAGGGTGTGGACTGCGGCCTTATAAGCGTACATGCGATAAGAACTGATATATTCTATCCTGTTCGGCCTTTTATTCCGAACTTTTTTTATCCATCATGATCATGGCTCAGAATTTAGTTCTATCAGTTAAGAACCATGAAATATTTCATGCTAATAGAGGACGATATCAGCAGAAGAAAACCACCGTGCTGAATCAGCTGACAGCCTTTTCCATTTTAATGCGGTACTCAACCAAATCTTCAATTGTGACCACTGGCATATCGTGCTGTTGAGCAAATTCAATCACCTCAGGTGCTCTGGCCATGGAGCCATCATCATTCGTCAGCTCACACAACACACCCGCTGGTTTGAAACCTGCCAGTTTGACCAAATCAATCGTTGCTTCGGTATGACCACGGCGGGTTAAAACCCCCCCGTTCTGCGCCCGCAGGGGAAAAACATGCCCCGGACGATTCAGATCTTCCGGCTGCGCGTCATCTGCAATAGCCGCACGAATGGTTGTAATACGATCTGCGGCAGATACGCCTGTTGTTACTCCCTGTGCTGCTTCAATCGTAACGGTAAAAGCCGTCTGATACTGGCTTGAATTGTTTTCCACCATCATAGGCAACTGTAATTGCCGACGGCGCTCATCTGTCATGCAAAGACACACAATGCCGCTGCCATGACGGATGGTTAATGCCATTTGTTCTACAGTCATGGTTTCGGCAACGAAAATCATATCACCTTCATTTTCACGATTTTCATCATCCAATACCATTACCCCACAACCTGCACGTAAAGCTGCGATCGCGCGTTCAACACGTTGGAATGGGGTGCCATAGGAAGAAAGTAGCGTCTGATTCATGGTAAAAAAACCTCTTTTAAGTATATGGGTTACCAGAATCAGGGCGATTTTGAGGAGTTGGTATTGCTTAAAGATCAAGCAACAAAAACAACAGACGAGCGCAAGCGCCCGATTGATGCTGTTATTCTCTCCCATCCGGACTATAACCGTCGGCTCCAGAATCACACTGGATCTGCTGACCTCTATTTATACCCCGGTTGTTTGTATTTTTAACAACGACGGAATAACGACAAACAGAGCGCTCGCGGGCTTCATGAAATCACCAGATGATTTCACTTTACCGCCGGTAGGGACTTTCACCCTGCCCTGAGATAAACCATTCGACTATAACGTTAATGCTTCATCAGGGCAATTAGTAAAAACCAAATATAAAACCTGTCTCGCAATCATTTGTGCTTTCGCCAGCAGGTATTAAAATAGCGACAACATTATTTTTATTAATAACAGCCCGGTGATTAAACTGACGCTGTCAGTAAAAGGATACCCATTATGCTCGATCCGAAAAAAATTGAACAAATTGCCCGCCAAATTCACAATGCGATGCCAAAAGGTGTAAAAGAGTTTGGTGATGATATCGAGAAAAAATTGCGCACTGTATTGCAATCTCAGTTGAGCAAGCTGGATCTCGTCAACCGTGAGGAGTTTGATGTTCAGACTCAGGTTTTACTGCGTACCCGTGAAAAACTGATCAGTATGGAACAGCGCCTGAACGAACTGGAAGCTCGTTTCGAAACCCCAAAAACAGCGATTAATGCCGAAGAGAGTCATGGCGAAAAGAAAGCTGATTAATACATAAGGAGAATTGCAACAAAATACAATTCTCCCAATCATTCAGGCTATGCCGTTGATGTCATCCGTTAAATTACGCAAAAACATAACGGCATTATGGCTCAGATAAAATTACTGGCTTTTTATCGCCTTAATAATATTGGTCGTTGAGATCCCGTCTTCAAAATTCAGCACCTGTACTTCACCACCAGCGGCCCAGACTTCCTCACTGCCAGCAATCTCTTCAGGCTTATAATCCCCGCCCTTGACCAGAATATCAGGCAAAATGCCTGCAATCAGGCGCTGCGGTGTATCTTCTTCAAATGCAACAACCCAGTCCACTGACTCCAGTGCAGACAGTACAATCATTCGCTGTTCCAGCGGATTAACTGGTCGCGTTTCACCTTTCAGACGTCTGGTTGAAGCATCACTGTTAACGGCCACAATTAGGCGATCGCCCAGTTTACGGGCATTGGACAAATAAGATACGTGCCCCGCATGGAGAATATCGAAACAGCCGTTCGTCATTACGATACGTTCACCGCGCTGACGCGCTTGTTCAACAACTTCTTTCAGGCGTGATTCATTCATCACACCAAAGCCTGTTTCTGCACGTCCACGTACAGCATTTTCCAATTCCACCGGGGAAACAGTGGAGGTACCCAGTTTACCGACTACCACTCCCGCAGCCGCATTAGCCAGATAACAGGCTTCAGCCAGTGGCTTACCGGCTGCAATTGCTGTTGCCAGCACACCAATTACCGTGTCACCGGCGCCCGTTACATCAAAAACTTCCTGCGCCTGAGTCGGCAGATGCAAAGGAGGCTGCCCGACACGCAGCAGACTCATGCCACGCTCTGAACGGGTGATTAACAGCGCTTTCAGTTCCAGATCCTGTACCAGCTGAGTACCTTTGCGCACCAGTTCATCATCATCTTTGCAATGACCAACCACAGCTTCAAATTCTGACATATTCGGAGTCAGCAGTGTTGCACCACGATAACGCTCAAAGTCGTGGCCTTTAGGATCAATCAGAACTGGGACACCAGCATCATTTGCCAGCTTAATCATTGCCTGAACCTGACTCAGTGCGCCTTTAGCGTAATCGGACAATACCAGTGCGCCGATATTTGGCAGAGATTGCTGAATTTTCTCCAGCATTGGCTGAGCATCTACGTTCTGGAAGCCTTCTTCAAAATCCAGACGGATCAGTTGCTGATTACGCGAAAGAATACGTAATTTCGTAATAGTCGGATGGGTTGAAACGGAAACAAAGTCACACCGGACTTTCACGCTGCTCAGTTTTTCGCTTAATGCACGGGCTGCATCATCAATACCCGTTAACCCGATTAAATGTGAATTAGCGCCCAATGATGCGATATTCATAGCAACGTTAGCTGCTCCGCCCGGACGCTCTTCGATGGTGTCAACTTTAACAACAGGAACCGGCGCTTCCGGTGAAATGCGGCTGGTTGGGCCGTACCAATAGCGATCTAACATGACATCGCCAACAACCAAAACACCTGCACGGTGAAAATCAGGGAGTGCTACGTTCATCCCATGCTCCAAATATCAGAATAAATTGTGGCGGATATTACCATAACCAGCCAGAATGCCAGAAAGAACCCTCAGAAAAAGCCAAACTTACTGTGCTTTATCTCCAAGCCATTTCTGCCAGCTATTGTGTACGAGTGCTTTCTGTTGGATGAACCGTTCAGCAGGCACATGGCTGGATAGTGCCTGTAAAGCAAGCTGGTGCAGTTCATTACGCAGAGTGATATAAGCCAGTGTCAGTGCACTTGCTTCCTCCTCGTCCATAATATTGTATTCAGCCATTAACTCAAAAATGCGGACATTATCAGACCAGCGGGTCAGTTTGGCGTTTTCAGGGGCGTAACGCAGTACCTGATATTGGGCGATAAATTCAATATCAGTGATCCCTCCGGGGTCAGCTTTAATATCAAACTGACCATGTTGATGGCTTCCCAGATGCCGATACATTTTTTCGCGCATTTCACGTACTTGTTGGCGCAACAGTTCAGGCTCCCGTGGCATACATAGCGTTTCACCGCGAATACGCTCAAAATCGCCCCGCATTTTTTCATCACCAAATACCATCCGGGCACGAATCAAAGCCTGGTGCTCCCACGTCCATGCCTCTTTTTTCTGATATTCATCAAAGGCTTCAAGAGTACTGACCAGCATCCCTGATTCACCGGACGGACGCAGTCGGGCATCCACCTCATACAACACCCCTGACGCTGTTCGGGTACTGAATAAATGAAGGATCCGCTGGGCCAGACGCAAATAGAATTGACGGGCATCAATGGAGCGATCACCATCAGTCATTACCCCAATTGGGCAGTCCAGTAAAAACACCAGATCCAAATCAGAACCATAACCCAGTTCCCATCCACCTAATTTGCCATAGCCTAGAATGGCAAAACCAAGCCCCTGACGTTGCGATAAATGAGTTGGTGTACCGAAACGTTTTACCATCTGGTTCCACGCCAGATGTACGACCGCACCGATAATCGCTTCAGCCAGATAAGTCAGATGATCGCTGACTTTCATAACCGATAGTGCACCTGCGATATCTTCTGCGGCTATCCGAAATAGTTGCGCCTGTTTGAACTGCCTCAGAGCTTCCAGTAACTGCTCTTCATCATCTTCAGGAATACGCAATAAGTATTGATACAGCTCATCCCGATATGCCTCCAACGGTAATGGCTTATACAATGAAGTCGGATCGAGTAATTCATCCAGTAATAGAGGGTGATGGCTAAGCTGGCAGGCAATCATCGGAGAAGCGGCACACAGACGAATAACGTGGGTCATCACCTGTTCTGACTCCAGAATCAGCTCCAGATATGTTGTCCGGCTGACGATACTCAGTAATAAAGGAATAACCCGCTCCAATACGGTATTGCTATCTTCTCTTGCCACAATCTTTGCCAGCAGACGGGGCATCAGATGATCCAGCACATCACGTCCCCGTGGGCCAATGGTGCGCTTACTGATATCGTTACGTAGAGATACCATCGTCTCGAGCATTTTTTGGGCTTCAGGTTCACTGAGATGAGGAACAAGTGCCATCAGTTCGTCTCTGTTCAGATACTCCAGCCATAAGCTCTTAAACGGCACATGAGCGGAGACTTCGCCATTACCCTCAGTTTCATCACCGATCAGCTGCTGAAAAATATCTCGCACAACCAGCATATTTTTTTCTGTTTCTGCTGTTAAATGATCCCAGTCAGAAAATCCCATCCCCCAGCATAAACGGGCACGATCCAGTTCATTCTCCGGTAACGTCTGGGTTTGTTGATCACGAATGGATTGCAGCAAATTCTCAAGCCGACGTAAGAACAGGTAACTTTCTTTGAGTTGTCTGACCTGCTCCTGAGTCAATAATGCCAATGTTTCGATGGCTTCCAGTGCCCGTAATAATGAACGGGATTGCAGGATTGGCTCTCGGCCTCCGCGGATCAACTGAAATACCTGTGTGATAAATTCAATTTCCCGAATTCCACCGGCTCCCAGTTTAATGTTGTCTTTTAAACCCCGCCGACGAACTTCCCGCTCAATCATATTTTTCATGTTGCGTAACGACTGGATCACACTGAAATCGATATAACGGCGATAGATAAATGGCCTTAACATCTGACGTAATTCATTACAGTACGCCTGATCGTCATGCCCCAGAATCCGCGCCTTGATTAACGCATAACGCTCCCAGTCCCGCCCCTGCTCCTGATAATAATCCTCCAGCGCCGGGAAGCTGAATACCAGTGGCCCGCTATCACCAAACGGGCGTAATCGCATATCAACACGATAAACAAAACCATCGATCGTCTGCTGATCCAATACCTTGATCAGTTTTTGCCCCAGCCGGGTAAAAAACTGTGCATTATCCATTTCACGGCGACCACCTCGTGTCACACCGTTTTCCGGATAGGCAAAAATCAGATCAATGTCAGAAGAGAAATTAAGTTCTCCTCCTCCCAGTTTACCCATACCGAGGATCAATAGTGGCTGTGCAACACCAGCCTGATCCGTGGGAGTTCCCCAACTCTGACAGCAATGACGGTACAACCAGTCACGGGCAGCAATAATCAGCGTTTCCGCCAGTACACTCAATTGTTGCAATGTCTGCTCTGTTGTACTGCTATGCAGAGCCTGTGACCATGCAATTCTCACCAGCATTCTGTTGCGGAAAAGGCGTAAAGCCCGCATGAGGATATTTTCGTCATTGGCTGAAGATAAAGCCTGATTCAGCCATTCAGCCAACCATGTAGAATAGTATTTCCACTCATCAGGCTGCGGGGGATCCTGACGGATTTCATCCAGCCATTCAGCGCGAGTCAGCAAATTTTCTGCTACAAAATCACTTATCGCCAATACTGCCTGCTCATGAGGTGCAAAGTTGTCTGCGATTGCCTCTGATTGCCGTAATGATAGCTGAAAGTGCATCACCGTATGCTTTAATTGATGAGTTAAAACGGATGAAAGTGGCAGCATAGTCAGGTTCCATTGTTTATGGTAATTGGGTCATCAACCACTGAGTCAGAGCCAGTTTACATTGCAGCCATTTCGCGCTGTAACACAGGTTTTCTGCACCAGCCTCTGCATCGGCCGTAGAAAGGCTCTCTTCTAATTCAGACAATAAACCCAGTGCCGGAGCTGTTCTGCCTTGTTTTTCAACCAGAAGCCCTGCCCGTTTTAAAACTTTCTCTAAGCCTGTTTTTCCTGAATTGATCCCTGCCAGCCATCCTTCCTCTTGTTCCTGCCACTGTTGCAGGATATCTGTCAGAAGAACAGATAACGGTTGCTGCCATTCCGACGTTTCAGAGAATTCCGCCTCCATACTGGCCAAATTAATGAAAGAGACTTCTTTGATAAGCGCATAACCCCGTGCCGCTTTGCTACTGTTTGCCAGCCGTAATCCCCCCTGAACCGCCAGCTCCTCAGCTAATGACAGCACATCAGACACCTGCCCGGTTTTCAGCTCCAGCTCAAATTCACAAATCGGCGAGGTTTTCTCTCCGGCACGGATTTCTCCCTGATCCAGAACTACTTCGATTTCACTCTGTCCATAGTTCACCAGCCATTTTTCACGGGAAAAATCCGTGCTGAACAGATCCGTCAACGCAGACTGCAATTGAGTAATATCGGTATTTTCAGGCCAGATATCAGCAGGAAACAGGGTTAAATCCAGTTTTGGCTGATGAAGAGAAACGTTGAACTCTGGTCTCTGATGCAAGCCACCAATAACCCGCCCGGCTGTTTTAATCGTCATTTCATACTGTTGGTCAAAGCCACGAATACGCAGCCCCATATCCCAGCGACGCAGCTGATTATCGGGTGTTTCGAAGTAAATATTGGTCAAATGTTGTGGTGAGGTGTAATGATTAGGAAGCTGGAATAATCGGTCGCGTACTGTCGATATCGTTTCGGGTTTTACTGACAGTTTCAACTCTACTTCTACAGAACGCATATCTATCTCTCTCTCGGTTCATACTGCACGGATCGTTTTTCATCCTGACCACGGTTTTTTCAGGGAAATTCTTCAGAGAAGTTTTTCAGAATATGAAAAATAAACCACAATAGCCTGTTCTCTCAACAATGATTGTGCTACTCCATCAAAAAAACCCTAACAATATCGATATTCGGTCAGTTGATTGAACATTCATTCTGGTTTACTGATTGCACCCACAAACTTAACTCTTTACTATCAGCCTGAGTAGTTTGAAAAATTGGATAGCTTGAATCACGTTAATCACATACACCAAAACAGTTGACAACAGAATGCAGAAACTACATCGATTACTTATTTTATTACTTGGTTTTACACTTCCGTTATCCGTGCATGCTGAAGAAAAACGTTATGTTTCCGATGAACTATCAGCCTACATTCGTAGCGGCCCAAGTAATCAGAACCGCATCATGGGCTCATTGAATGCCGGTTCAGAAGTCATTCTGGTAAATCCTAAATCAGAGAATGGCTACTCGCAGATAAAGGACAGCAAAGGGCGTACAAGCTGGATCTTATCCAGTGAACTCAGCGCTATTCCCAGTGTGCACGAGCGTATTCCCGCTATGGAGCAGAAAATTAAAACGCTGACTGAGCAATTGGCTAATATTGATAATAGCTGGAATGAACGTACTGCTGAAATGCAGAACAAAGTTGCTGCCAGCGATAGAATTATCAATGACTTAAAAGCCGAGAATACCAAACTCCATAACAAGCTGACTGTAGCGGAAAAAAAAGTAGAAATTGCTAACCTACAGCTCGATGATAAACAAAGAGAAATCATTTTGCAGTGGTTCATGTATGGCGGAGCTGTCGCGGGTATCGGCCTGCTGTTGGGGCTTGTTCTGCCACATATCATTCCGCGTCGGAAACGCAAAGATCGCTGGATGAGCTGATTTTAAAAACCGGTTTTAAGGATGCAGGGTTCAAAAATATCGATTCAAGAACATAGTGTTAAGGATATAGCTTTAAGGACACAAGCGTGAAAGTTTACTTGGTTGGCGGAGCCGTTCGTGATCAACTGTTGAATCTGCCGGTTACAGAAAGAGACTGGGTTGTTGTTGGCGGCAGCCCTGAAGAACTCCTGTCACAGGGATATCAACAGGTCGGGAAAGATTTTCCCGTCTTCCTGCATCCTCAAACCCATGAAGAATATGCTCTGGCACGTACAGAGCGAAAATCCGGTCAGGGATATACCGGATTTACCTGTTATGCCGCTCCTGATGTCACACTAGAAGAAGATCTTTTGCGCCGGGATCTGACTATCAATGCCATCGCACAAACTGCCGAAGGTGAATTGATCGACCCGTATCAGGGCACTGAAGATCTGAAAAACCGCATCCTTCGTCATGTTTCAGCAGCATTTGCAGAAGACCCGCTGCGGGTATTACGTCTGGCTCGCTTTGCAGCCCGGTTTGCACATTTAGATTTTTCCATCGCAACGGAAACGCAGGCGCTGATCACTGAAATGACAGCGAGTGGTGAATTGTCATCCCTAACTCCTGAGCGAGTCTGGCGGGAAACGGAAAAAGCACTCGCATCGCAATCCCCACAGGTTTATTTTCAGGTTTTACGCAATTGTGGCGCTCTGGCTGTTCTTTTTCCGGAACTCAATAGCCTGTTTGATGCCCCTCTCAAGTACACAGATATAGATATGGGCGTTCATTCTCTGAACGTCCTGAAAATGTCTACTTATCTGAGCACAGATACTGATATTCGGTTTGCTTCACTGTGCACTCACATCGAAAGTGAACAGATTAAACAGTTGTGTGAACGGTTACGTATTCCTAATTCTGTACGGGATCTTGTCGGTATCGTGGCTCAATATTCCGGTTGGGTACATACGGCTCAACAACTATCGCCAGAAAAAGTGCTGGCGCTGTTCAATGCCATTGATGTATGGCGCAAACCGCAGCGTCTTGAGCAGTTAATTATCTGTAGTAAAGCCGATACCTGCGCCTTCACCCACTCGAAAACACCGCTCTATCCCTCTGAAAATTATTTACGCGGCGCTTTTACTGTTGCTGCTCAAGTCAGTGTTCAGCAAATCATTGCCCGTGGCTTTCAGGGAGCAGAGATTCGCACAGAATTAGAGCGGCAACGCCAGCTAGCCATCGCCGACTGGGAACAAAGCCAGCACTAGCTGGCTTATATGCCCCCGAGAATTGGGCTTCCTGAATTACCCTTCTATTTATTATTCAAATCGTTGCCCCGAAATTTACTCAATCAACAAGATTGTTCTTTTTTAAAACAACATTGTTGTTTTAGTCGGCTATGCTAATATGACAACACAAATGACAACATATTTTGAAATGATAGCGAACTAAGGGGGAATGAATGGAGACGATTCATTTTCGTATTGATGAAGAAACCAAACGCTTAGCCATGCAAGCGGCCAAACGTCAGCAAACAGACTTAACAAAGCTAATGAGACAAAAAGCCGAAGAATTGGCCAATGAAGAACGTGAATATCAAAAAAATACCCATGCTCACTGGTTAGAAGCGGAAATTGAAAAAGCGATTGACCAATATGAAAATGGGTCAGCTCACTTTATTGATGAGGCTGAAAGCCAACGCCGGATGGCTCTACTGCGTACTAAGCTGAGCAGGGGATAAAGTGATCACTATTTTATGGGAAGAAAGCGCACAAACTGACCGAGAGCAAATTTATCTCTACTTCTTTGAGCAGGCTGGGCTGTTATTGGCTGATGAGGTAGATGCAAAATTCGTGGAAATGGCTGAACTTCTGAAAGTGACCCCATATGCAGGCATAAAGGCACGTAACAGCCCGGATGAACGTTATAGAAAACTCGTTATCCCGCATTTTCCCTTCATCATGCTCTACCGTTACGATGAGGATAGGGAAACGATAAAGGTTCTCAGAATATTGCATACCGCCAGAAGAATAGCCGGGCTTTTCTGAGAAAAAACGTTAAGTGCCCCCTCACTTGGAGAAATCACTATGGCTAATTACAGAGAACTGCTGGCAAAAGAAAGCACGAAAATGCAGGCACACGTTGAAAAGCGAGTTGAGCAGGCTAGTATCAAATTAGTTCTTAGTCAGTTACGTGATGAATTAGACCTGTCACAGGCGGATTTTACAGCCGCTATGGGTGTTCAACAGTCTTCTATTGGATTTTGCCAATAGTTTTCTTAGCCTAACTGTTTGGAATTAAATTTAAAATAACAAAATCAATTAGATATATTGCATTATACATTAAATAATACCTTTATGTAATTATGATTACTAATTACTATCTATAAATCTATTGGTTTTTTAACTTTATAGTTTTAATATGAATCGGAATAATATAAGTAATTATTAGGATATTTAGATGTCAAACATGGTTTTTTGTCGTGGTTGTGGAAAAGAAATTCATACTTCAGCAAATTCTTGCCCTAGCTGTGGTGCTGTTCAAAAAGAAGAAATAATAGGTGAGAAAAGTAGAATAACTGCTGCGCTATTAGCATTCTTCCTTGGTTTTATCGGAGTACATAAATTTTATTTAGGGAAAATAGGAACAGGATTCTTATACCTTATTTTTTGCTGGACATTCGTTCCTTATATTATTTCTTTCGTTGAATTCATTATCTATTTGTGTATGTCAGATAAAGATTTCGCTAAAAAGTATGGTTAATATCTTAAGCTAAACGAACGGGCTGGTTTAGTTTAACAGCCCGTTTATACGATTCTCATATTGCCATTAGTTGCTTATTCTGGTGTAAATCTACCGATGTTTTTAGCTCAGATCTAGATCTACTTGGTCATGTGGCGATAGTTCATCATTATCGAGAAGCGCGTAGCATTTCATCTATGATTCAGTAGGTCAAAAAAGAAACGTGACGCGAATTATATGAAGCCCCCTCTAAATATGAGGGGCTTTTGCTGAAGATTTCAGTTATAAAGTGGATGAGATGTGGATACGCTATCAATATTATCATTTACAATCAGAATATTACATCATTGATAAAGCCAGCACTAGCTGGCTCTACGTTCAATCACAACACCCACACTGGTTGCCTGTGCCACAGCGCCGGGCTTACTGACTTTAATTCTGACCCACGGCGAGTGAAACTGATTCAGTAAAATATCAGCCACTTCTTCCGCCACTCGTTCAACGAGAGCAAATCGTTGGTTCTCTACATGCCGGATCACCGTTTCACTAACCTGAGAATAATCCAGACAGTGCTCAACATTATCACTGGAAGCTGCGCGTTTATTGTCCCAGCCCATTTCGATATCGAACACCAGTTTTTGCTTGATCGTCTGTTCCCAGTCATATACGCCAATCGTAGTAATAACGGTTAATTCTTTAATAAATACGATATCCATCACGCTGTTTCCCCGTTTTTTAGTTCACCGGATACCACTTCCGACTAAATGTGCGTATTATCCATTGTTATAGTAAAGAAAACGACCCTTATTCATTGGACATTGGAGATATCTTATGAGTGCTATCGCGCTTGGTATGATCATCTTCGCGTATCTATGTGGCTCTATATCCAGCGCGATATTGATCTGTCGTCTGGCAGGATTACCCGATCCGCGCCAGCATGGTTCCGGTAATCCGGGAGCAACAAATGTACTGCGTATCGGCGGAAAAGGTGCCGCATTAGCAGTACTGATCTGCGATGTACTGAAAGGCATGATCCCTGTCTGGCTGGCATATAAGCTCAACATTCAGCCCTTTTATTTAGGCATTATCGCTATCGCTGCCTGTTTAGGGCATATTTACCCGGTTTTCTTCCATTTCAAAGGCGGTAAAGGTGTTGCCACTGCATTCGGTGCCATCGCTGCCATTGGCTGGGATCTTATGGGGTTAATTGCCGGAACTTGGCTGCTGACCGTATTATTGAGCGGTTACTCCTCATTGGGCGCGATTATCGGTGCGCTGGTTGCACCTTTCTACGTCTGGTGGTTTAAGCCCGAATTTACCTTTCCCGTCGCAATGCTTTCATGCCTGATACTTATGCGCCACCACGATAATATTCAGCGTCTCTGGCGAGGGCAGGAAAGCCGTATCTGGCATAAACTGAAAAAGAAAAAAGAAATGACTGAAAAAGAAAAAGTTCAGGCAGAGAAGGAACAGCATCAACAGGACGATTAACACGAATGTCCCCGCAAGGGGGCTATTCCCTCTTTCCAAATAGCATGGAGAGACATCATTGATTGCCACAGAAGAGATTACTTTTTTCCCGCCGTCAGATCCCAATGAAAATCCGTGGGTGCATGGAAAACCTATCGAAGAAGTTATAGAAGTCGTGGATTATGATCCTGAATGGGTCACTCAGTGGCAACAACTTTCTGCTGATATAAAATCTGTACTGGGCAGCACAGTTCTCCGGCTGGAGCATGTTGGCTCAACGTCTGTGCCCCATCTTGCCGCCAAACCAATCATCGATATCGATCTTATCGTGGAAGATCCCATACAGGAAGAAAAGTATTTGCCAGCACTGGAAAAGCTAGGTTACTACTTAACCGTACGTGAACCCAGCTTTTATCAGCATCGCTGTTTTCGTCTGGCAAAGCCAAGAGCCAACCTCCACGTATTTGGCCCTGCCTGCCCTGAACATATCCGCCATATTTTATTCCGCGACTGGCTCAGAAAACATCCTGAAGATCGGGAACGCTATATCTCTGCTAAACTTCAGGCAGCGGATAATGTAACTCACGTTATGGATTACAATCAGAGAAAACATGCGGTTGTGCATGAAATATACATGAAGATATTCAAGCACCAAGGCTTACTGTAGTTCTTAACATTGTAAAACCATTGTGAAGGGGGTTATATGAAAGCACTTGTTTATCACGGAGCCGGAAAAAAACTTTGGGAAGAGAAAGCGCCACCCCAACTCATTGAGCCCACGGATGCTATTGTTCGCATTGTCAAAACCACCATTTGTGGGACAGACCTGCACATCCTCAAAGGAGACGTTCCTACTGTTGAGCAGGGCCGGACACTGGGCCATGAAGGTATTGGTATTGTTGAGTCAATCGGCGATTCTGTCCGTAACCTCAAAGTCGGTGATAAAGTTATCATCTCCTGTATTACCGTCTGTGGTAGCTGTCCCTATTGTAAGCGCCAGCTTTATGCGCACTGCAAAGATGGGGGCTGGATTCTGGGGCATAAAATCGACGGTACGCAGGCAGAAAAAGTACGTATTCCCCATGCTGATAACAGCCTTCATCGCCTGCCAGAAGGTGTTGATGAAGAAGCCGCCTTAATGCTCAGCGATATTCTGCCGACCGGGCTTGAAATTGGTGTTATCAATGGCAGGGTTCAGCCGGGCCATACCATCGCCTTAATTGGTGCAGGGCCGGTCGGACTTTCTGCGCTACTGGCATCCCAGTTTTACTCTCCGGCACATATCATCATGATAGATACCGATGATAACCGCCTCAGCGTTGCTCAGCAGTTTGGTGCCAACACAATTATCAACCCGACACGGCAAAACGTGGTTGAAACCATCCATGAATTGACTGATGGCATTGGTGTTGACGTTGCTATTGAGTGTGTGGGGATCCCTGCGACTTTCCAGATATGTCAGGATATCATCGCCGCAGGTGGGTTTATTGCCAATGTTGGTGTTCATGGCAAATCCGTCGATTTACATCTGGAAAATCTCTGGATCAAAAATATCACCATTACTACTGGGCTGGTCAATACAAGCAGCACTCCTATGCTGTTGAAAAGCGTTCAATCCGGTAAGATTTCACCGGAAAAATTGGTCACTCACCATTATTCATTAAGTGAAATAGAGACCGCTTATGACATATTTGGCAATGCCGCCAAAGAGAAAGCACTGAAAATCGTTTTGTCAGCATAAATTGATGTAGCAGGAAAAATTGTCATTCCGCGACTTTTCCTGCTACATGCTGAAACCCGCTGAAAAACAGAAGATAAAACACGATACAGCTGTGTGTCACAAAAACTATTTGCTATTCAACTGTTGTTGATACCTGTCTTGTTTTTCAGCATTCTCCGCCAACATTGGAAAATCTTTTACTGACCAGTAATGTTGCGGGGAAGGTAAGTTTTTCATGCTCTTTGTTGGCCATAACTGAAATTCAGCCAGTTTATCCAATGAAAAATTCTGATAGGAATCCGGTAACGAAAGGCGTAAAGCAAACTTTTCCTTGCCGAAAGGCATTAATGGATAACGATCATCCCGGGTTTCATAATCCCTGCGCAATACCAGAAACTTTTGTGGGATACGCTGGTAGCTGTTCCACCATAAACCATCCACCTTATCAAACATCCTCTTTGTGCCTGACCTGTCGTAAGCTCCCAGCTCATTTAAGGCCATTGGCAGGATATTCGCTATCGCAACAGAAAAGTGACTCACAGAAGATGCCTGACCTTGCAGAATAAGCGTCAGCGCCAGTCTCGCGCCCAATAAATTGGAGTAGAGATCTTCCGGGGAAAAAGCCGAAATAGCCTCTGAAAAACCGGGAATAGACTGATAACCGTACCATTGGGCAATCTCATGCCAGGCGGCTAACTGAAATGCCAGCTTTGCAGCCAGATACGCACTCAGGGTATAGCGTTCTGCGGGATCTGTTGGCGGGGTAAAGGTAAAAAAGTGAATCTTACGTATCGCTAGCTCATTATCCAAAGACAGTGTCCATTCCTGACCAAGGTGAGCATAAATCTGGCTAAAAAGATAAAGCGTATAGTCCGCAGTATCCCTGACATGGGAAATATCAATGAACCCGCCTTTCTCAGTATATAGCAGGCCGATTTTTTCATTGCTGACCCCCAATAACGCCGCGCTTGCTCCGAGAACGCTATCGTTATAGTGATGCTCTCCCAATTTATCTGCCTCAACAATATTATCAATATGATAGAGAGGTACAGAAAACCCTAATGTATTCACTTTAAGATCATAACCGAATGCACAACATGCTCTTAAACCTTCAGGAGATTTAACAGGAGGCAGGGCTAGCCAGTCCGTTTTTGCCTGTTCATGTGTCGTACTCTTGAGCATCGGCTCGACAGTTGTAACCGGTACTGATTTGTTTTGGCAGGCTGCCAGCAGAAAACTTAACAGTAGTGTGACCAAATACTTCAAAATGCTTCTCCAACCTGAAAATAAAACCCGGTACTGCCTTTTCCAATACCAAAATCTAACCTGACATTCATACGTGGCTTAAACTCAAAACGATAACCGACGCCAATTGAAGGAAGCCAGTGCCGCTCTCCCAACGTTGACGGAGTATCACTCAACGTTCCCATTCCAACCCAGCCTACAACACCGTGGCGCCAGTCCAGCTTATGCCTCAATTCCAACTGAGTTGTGAAAATATTTTTGTCGCGGTAACGCCCTTCATAATAACCGCGCATACGCAGGCTATTCCCTAGCAGGGATAGCTGATTCCACGGTACTTCACCGGCACTAAAACGCGCATAGTTATCAAAAGCGAGTACTGTTTTTTCAGATAGCTGGTGATAAGTCGAGAACTGTAACTGTGTCGTAGAGAAACGATAGTCTGCTCCTAATTCAGGAGAGAAATAGGTGTAAATCAGCTCAATCGCCTGACCATACTGCGGGTTGGGCAGGAAATCCCGGCTATCATAACTAAAGTATGCACTTACACCAGAACTGATAACCGAAGCCCCGCCAACAGACTGTCCAAAATATTTTTTCGCCTGAGCATCAGTATCACCGGCATTGACGGAGGAAAAGTTCACACCCAGCCCCATATAAGTGGCATCGGCAACGCGGTAAAGCACGCGGGGACGAATATCAAACTCACGCGAACGATAACTTTGTTTATTACTGTTATCTTTTCCCGCGCGGTAACCTTTTCCCCAATAATAGGTAGGTATGTTATTGAGGGTGCCAGAAACAAATAACCGCCACTGGTCACTGGCAAGAAAGTTATAATTGGTGAAGTTGAGGCCAAAAGCGCCGGTGGATGAGCCAAACCCACTGAGCCCCAGTGAAGAATTCTGACTAATATTGTCGTGACTGTCAGGGCGATAAAGCCCGACCACAGCCACACCAAGCCCTACTCCCATTTCTGGTGTATAAAAAGGGCCGGGCAATACACCCCAGTCAATTTTCTTGCTGGCGTCGAACTGATTATCTCCACCTAACTCACTGAGCCAGCCGTCAATTTTTTGGCGGTCAGGCAGGATATCTGCATGAGCAGTGGAGGCAGTCAAAATAAGAAGGCTGGATATCACCAGCCTTTTGATCGTCGTAAAGCGCAACATTAAAAGCGAAACTCGCCGGAAATATAGAAGCTGTTCCGGTTACCAAAACCCACTTCTGATAATAGATTGAAATTACGGGTGACCTCAAAACGGGCACCAACTGTATTATTCCATTTATGGGCAAGGTGTTGTTTGACGTCGAATTTCATGTCTGATTTATATTTGCCATCATCATATGGATTATCTGTAATTGACTTGAATAAACCAGATAATTCGGATGGTAAATTAAGTTTGCTGACATCCCCTTTAAAACGTTGGGTTATGTCCTGATACATGGCTCCTACCCATATCTGAACCTTGCTATTCCCTTGGCTAGTGAACAGAGGATTGAAAACAAATTCATAACCGATACGAGGAGTAACAACAAAAGCACTGATATCCCCATCTAAAACATCCAGATTAGTACGGGTATAATTAGTATCTAAGGTAGCAAAAAATTGGTTATACCCACCCGCAAATGTAGCTCCTCCACCATAGGTTTTTCCTTTGAAATTTAATTCAAAAGGAATATTTCTATAAGTATCAGCATCACCAAAAACGACAATATTATCCAAATTAGTATTAGATTTACCTTTAGTTTTTCCATACACCCCATATACGTTCAAAAATGGTAAAACCCATGTATCCAATTTCAATAAATGGGTTTCATTTCTGCTGCGGGTATTACCTGGATTAACAATGATTCCTCCTTTCCACTGGTTTTCTACAAGAGGATTTGTGAAATGAAATTTGATGCTATCAATAATCACATTCTGGCGCAGATTCATATAACCATAACTGACCCCGAATGGCTCAGGAAGATCATAGCCTCTGGCTCGGGCTTCATCCCCCCAAATCGGCAAAATGCGGGAATCTGATTTAGCTGCATGGGACAAACTACCATCGCTATTCGTTTGCTGTACACCAGACTCAGTCATCGTCAATGAAAAAAGCGGGCGCTCACTATCTGCATAACTATATGAAGTTACAAGGCAGAATGCAGTTGCTAACAATTTGCTATAGTTAGTTGGGGTCATAATAAACTCAAAGGAAAAATGGAAGACTCGGCAGACTAACATAACCCCTGCCACTTAAAGTTAACCTAAAATGCTTAAGAATGAATAACTAACATGAAATAAATCATTTTGAGTTGATTGCTTTTCATCCTAATTATTTCATGTACTCTCGATAAACTGACTAAATCGGAGTAAATAACCATCAGGATCCTGCACGAGAAACTCGCGCTGACATACAGAAGTCTCGCCGATGCAATAATGATTATCTGTTACTGAACGATACAATTTAATACCGTTATCCTTCAGACTAACCAGTAAAGAAGCAACATTATCCACTTCAATTTGCAGATTAATCCCACGCCCCAGTGGCTTACTCAGCTCTCCGGTATTCCAGCCACTATCATGAAATGCTTCCAGCATGAGTTGTGCTTCCCCCAAACTCAGATAAGCAAAATCTGGATCTTCCCTTCTTATCAACACGTTAAAACCCAATATACGCTGATAGAAGTCAAGAGAAAGCGAAAAATCCGTAACCGTCAGTTCAGGAACCATTCGGTTCCAATAGGTTATATCAGTCGTTGTATTCATATCTATCCGGTTTATTCTGATTTCCTATCTACGAAAACATTATTACAGCTTATGAATAAATAGAGTATCTATGGAATGTGAGTTAGACAGAGTTTTTTGCTAAAAATCGTATTATCATGATGCCCAAATATGTTAAAAACACACTTTATTAGTTTGTCCCCCCCAATATTGATTACACCGCATTGAAAATGAAGAAAAAACGCCCTGTTTTACAAGATGTTGCAGATCTCGTCGGTGTCACAAAGATGACAGTCAGCCGTTTCTTACGCAATCCCAATCAAGTTTCTGAACCTCTGGGAAAACGGATTGCGGCAGCTCTGGATCAACTGGGTTACATTCCTAATCGTGTGCCGGATATTCTCTCCAACTCCACCAGCCGAACAATCGGTGTTTTACTGCCTTCACTGACTAATCAGGTATTTGCTGAAGTGATCCGCGGTATTGAATATATGACAGACCGTCATGGCTATCAGACTATGCTTGCTCATTACGGTTACTCTGCACAGAAAGAAGAAGAACGTCTGCTTTCCCTGCTTTCCTATAATATTGACGGTCTGATACTGGCTGAACGAACGCATACACCTAAGACACTAAAAGTACTGGAAACTACCGGTATTCCCGTCGTCGAATTAATGGACAGTGTCTCACCTTGCCTTGATGTCGCTGTCGGTATCGATAATTTTGAAGCTGCGCGCCAGATGACTGAATCCATGCTCGGACGTGGATGCCGGAGTATCGTCTACCTCGGTGCCCGACAGGATGAAAGGACGCTGATACGTCTACAGGGCTATGAAGTGGCAATGCGCAGCGCTGGTCTACAACCAAAGAAAATGATGACGACGGCAAGTTCATCCTACTCATTAGGCGCCCAGCTCTTACAGGAAACCTGCCTGAAATACCCTGATGTTGATGGATTATTTTGTACCAATGACGATATCGCGATTGGTGCTATCTTTGAATGCCAGCGTCAGGGGATCAACGTACCGGAAGATATCTCTGTCGCCGGTTTTCACGGGCATGATGTTGGTCAGGTAATGACACCAAAACTTGCCAGTGTACTGACTCCCCGTGACCAAATGGGACGTAAGGCAGCAGAAGCATTACTCGCTCGCCTGAAAGGTGAAAAACTGGAACAAACCCTCATTGATGTTGGGTTTACACTTTCATTAGGCGAAAGTGTTTAATTTTTGTAGCTTAATATGATGCTTTCCCACCTTCAATTGCGATAAGCCTCACATTTTCCTTTTTTGCCAATCTTGATTGATTGCTCACCATCCTTTGCTACTGATAATGTTGCCGATAGATAGTTACCGGTAACATTACACGGGTAATATTTCACAGAGAAAATTTTGCAGATCAGTCACAGGGATAGCCAAGTGGCAAAACCTGCATAAAGGAGTTTTATATGAGCGATACCCAGCGACCAAACCACGTTTTTATATTGATGGGGGTATCCGGCAGCGGTAAATCTGCCGTTGCCAATGGTGTTGCCCGTGAACTGAGTGCCGCTTTTTTAGATGGTGATTTTCTTCATCCCCGCACCAATATTCAGAAAATGGCTGAGGGTCATGCCCTAAATGATGATGATCGTCAACCGTGGCTGGAAGCCCTCAACGATGCCATTTTTGCCATGCAGCGTACTAATAGCGTTTCTTTGCTGGTGTGCTCAGCCCTGAAAAAACACTATCGGGATATCCTGCGTAGCGACAATAAAAACCTGTCATTTTTGTATATGCAGGGGAATCTTGAATTAATTGAAAGCCGCCTGAAAGCCCGTAAAGGGCACTTTTTCAAACCGCAGATGCTTATCTCACAATTTGAGACACTGGAAGAGCCGACAATTGATGAAAAAGATGTTCATTTCATTGATATCAAACCAAGTCTTGACGAAGTAATTAAAAATACAATTACAACAATTGAACGTATTACTGAGGGACATTCATGAGTACATTAACGTTGGTGCTGACAGCCGTCGGTTCTGTTCTTCTGTTACTGTTTTTAGTGATGAAGGCCAGAATGCACGCCTTTATCGCCTTAATGCTGGTTTCAATGGGTGCCGGTATGTTTTCCGGTATGCCATTAGAAAAAATTACCCAAACGATGCAAAATGGCATGTCCGGCACACTGGGCTTCCTTGCTGTCGTTGTTGCGCTCGGTGCAATGTTTGGAAAAATCCTGCATGAAACGGGCGCATTGGATCAGATTGCCGTGAAATTACTGGGTAGTTTCGGTGAAAAACGGGCTAATTATGCGCTGGGTGTTGCGGGGCTTATCTGTGCATTACCCCTGTTTTTTGATGTGGCAGTCGTATTGTTGATAGGTGTGGTTTTTGCCGTTGCGCGCCGGACTGGCGGCAATGTCGTAAAACTGGCTATTCCACTGTTTGCCGGTGTTGCGGCAGCGGCGGCATTTTTGGTCCCGGGCCCGACGCCAATGATGCTGGCTTCCCAAATGGGTGCGGATTTTGGCTGGATGATCCTGATTGGCCTGAGTGCAGCAATTCCCGGCATGTTACTGGCTGGCCCGATATACGGTAATTTCATCAGTAAACATGTCACACTGGATTTACCCAAAGATCTGGATACCCCAAGCATCGGTAAGAGCCAGATGCCTTCCTTTGCTTTAAGTCTGGCATTGGTACTATTCCCGCTGGTATTAGTCGGTTTGAAAACTATTGCCGCCCGTTTTGTTGATCAACAATCAGCCCTGTATCAGTGGCTGGAATTTATCGGACATCCGTTTACTGCGATTTTAATTGCCTGCCTGGTGGCTATTTATGGTCTGGCAATCCGTCGTGGTATGAGCAAAGAAAAAGTGATGGAAGTGTGCTCTGCGGCGCTCCAGCCAGCAGGAATTATCCTATTGGTGACTGGTGCGGGCGGAGTCTTCAAACAGGTGCTGGTTGATTCCGGTGTAGGCCCTGCATTAGGTAACGCATTGGTTGGGGCTGGTCTGCCAATCGCTCTGGCCTGTTTTATTCTGGCGGGAGCTGTACGTGTGATTCAGGGTTCTGCCACTGTTGCCTGCCTGACCACTGTCGGCTTAGTGTTGCCTGTTATCGGTGAATTAGGTTATTCCGGTGCACAAATGGCAGCACTATCCGTCTGTATCGCAGGGGGTTCACTGATCCTCAGCCATGTCAACGACTCCGGTTTCTGGTTGTTCGGCAAATTTACCGGAGCAACTGAAGGACAGACCTTAAAAACCTGGACTATCATGGAAACTATTTTAGGCACCACCGGAGCCATTATCGGTATGATCTATTTCGCCCTGCTGTAATAAGTTTAAAAAATTAACGGCACGTTATCTGATGGATAAGGTGCCGTTTTTATTTGTTAGTCACGTTTGTTCGCCACTAAATAAATTTCATTTCCTTCCCGTTTACCTACTGCGATAACCAGTAAAACAATTTCATTGTCATTAACTTCGTAAACCAAACGGTAACCAGAAGAACGTAATTTTATTTTATAGCGGTTATGACGGCCACTTAATCGAGCAGATGGAACATGTGGATTTTCCATACGTTCAGCCAACTTCTTTTTAAATTGCTCCCGAACGGGATGACCCAGCTTTCCCCATTCTTTCAATGCCCGTTTTTCAAATTTGAGACTATAACTCATTGAGATTTACGCTCACAAATTCGGGAAACTCCATCCGCTCATCAGCCATTTTGTTTAACTCAGCATCTTCGGCAAGTTCCAAATAGTACGCATAAAGCTCTGGAGGTACACAATAGAATGCGGGTTCATTGCGATTCAAGATAGCAACAGCCCCACCTTCTCCATCTGCAACCGTTCCCATTGGGTTACGTTTTAGATCGGTAATACTGGCTGCTATCGTTGTCAGAATCTGATATGACATACTGTCCTCCTTATTAATAAAGACTTATTATAGCACTTTTAAAAGTGCCATTTTAAGATCTTTTTAGCATCCTGCCCTCACCACCGATTTACTCCCCAGCTAAATCAATAAACTGCTTATAGAGCCCTTCCGCACTACGTTCATAACCTGCAGCAGAAAGATGGATATAATCAGGACGCGCAAGGCCCTGTTGCTCCCAGATGCGAATTGAGCATGTTCCTCCCATAAATGCCTGCCAGTTCCAGAACAGCGTATGTTGTTTGCTGGCGACTTCCTGCTGAACTCGAATAACATCTCTAAGCAAGGCAGGTTGCTGCTCTTCACAGCCTGTCGCATATTTGTTTTTCAAAGAATCATTCGGGCTAATCAGCAGGATCACCGCGTCGGGTATAACACTGCGGATCCTCTGTATTTTCGCGGTCAGTTCCTGACGATAGCTATCAAGGTCTAAAGCATCATTAAAAGCCTCATTCGTGCCATAGGCGAGAATAACTAAATCCGGCTTCAATTGTGCCAGAGTATTAATCCATTCCGGCTGCCATTTATTCAGCATATTAATAGTCGCGCCATTAATCCCGAGTGCAGATAACATAACCCCGCTATTCTGGCGACTTATCAGCCAGCCACCCATTTTTAACTGAGCATCATGTGCTGAGAGCTTAAGCGGAAAAAAAACAGGGTTATCCGGTGAAAAACGCCATTCACTTTGTGTCTCAGGTAATCGCCATAAAGGAGAGGATTGCGGTTTCAAATAAGTTTCATCATGAGACTGATAAAGAACACGCATTCGATAGTTGTGATTGTCAGACGGAGATAAATTCATTGTTATTGTGCTGCCAGCACGTTCGGGCATAGCGATAAACCCACCCAGAGGGAAATCAGCCCTGTCCTCTTTTCGGCTGGAAGAAAGCCACCAACCCGTCTTATCACCGGAGAATTTAACTCTCGCATTGCGCTGCCCCGGAATAGTCATCGGGCTGACAAAACCTGGCCCCGCATCGCCATAGCGTTGCTGAAATAAATCCCGTAGTTTACCTGTGAAAAAATCAGCAGCAGTATGGGAGTCTCCTAATTGTACGATATGCAGCGTTCGGGAATGACTGTGCCGCAATTTATCAGCCAACAATGCGAGATTAGGCTCAGAAAAGTCCACTAGCTGCTTCTGATAATTTATCTGCGTTACCTGAGATTCCGATGGAGGTAGAGACTTTTTCTCATGGCATGATAATAAGCCCATAGAAAGCAAGAAGATTAAACCTGCACCCATTAACCGGTAAAACCTATGGAACTGTCTGAATGGCTGCATTTTCCTCAACTGGCTCCTGAATCGCGGTGATTAATGAAAAGATAGAGTCAGCAATGACTTTCTGCCCACTCAAACTAAAGTGAATACCATCACCACTTCTGAGTTTGATTGTACTGCTGCCATCACCAATATAATCTGAGTAATTTTCTGACTGATATTTGAACATATCATTGACGGAAACATAAATCTCACCCATTTTTGCCACCTCTGCCTGATACAATTTACTGAGGTAAGCCATATTGCCGGAAAGCTTTTTCTGGCGCATATTAGGCGGCCCGATCCAGATAACATCAACATTATGCTCACGGGCATCATTCAGGATAACTTCGATTCTCTGGCGATAAACATTTTCCCAGCTTTCACTCGCAAATTTCAGGTAACTTTCTCCGGGCTTTGCAGGAATACCCCACGGATCATTCGGCCCTAAAAATACGATAACCAGCCTGATATCCGGATCCTGATTTAACGCATTGCGGATCGCTTTCGGCCAGTCAAAGAAACCAGAATAAGTCAGCCCGGTATTTTGTCTGCTCAAATTGATACCGGAAATACCATATTCCTGATAAAGACGGCGCTTCAGATGTGGAGCCACTCCTTGCATCATCGAATCCCCGGCAAAAAGTACCTTATCCCTGCTCCCTAACCTGACCTCCGTTTTCTGAATAACCTCAACCGGACGGTTGGCCTTTTGATCATTGACCAATAAAGGTGATGATGGGATTTTAATATCCTTACTTAATAAATCAGGAAACTTTAAATAACGATTCTCTACCGGATAAATATAGCCCTGCAAAAAATGTAGCCCAACCTGAAATTCAGGCAATAGCGCGGGAGAAGATCCGCCATTATCACGGGATTGCTGTGATTTCTCCTGATGATGACCACCTGCATATGCCATAAACGTCTCACCGGCCGCAACAACCCCTTGCTGTATATTATTTCCCAAATCCCATAGCGGCTCACCTTTCAGGACAGTCCACGGGCTATTACGGTGATATTTCTGCTGCCAGAAATTATCCAGTGAACTTTGATTCAGCCAGATTAATAGTAGTGTGGTCAAAAAAACGATAAAAATAACCCGTCCGACACTCTTAAATGTAGATGTAAATTCAGAAGTTAGCATAGATAAACCCAGGCATTCCGGAAGGTGACAACATAAATACCAATGTGAGAACCAGTGCCAGAGGAACCGGATAATATAACCATGAAATATGCCGGGAATTCCTTTCCACTGAATTTCTGATCTTCACCAGTAATGGATAAGCAATAAACAGCCCCCAAAAGGTGGCTAGCAAAGCACTACTGGAAAGTAAAGATGCCAAGATATCACCAGAGAAAAGCTGGCCCAGTACCATAAAAGCATCATTCAGTGTTGGGCTTCGGAAAAACACCCATGCCAGACAAACAAAATGGAATGTCATCACACGGGATAAGAATAACAAAACAGGGTTTTTAGCTGATGTTTCATGATGTTTTCCTGATGGAGAGAACAGGAAGTGCTTTATATTGTGGAAGATTAGCCCCAGACCGTGAATAGCGCCCCAAAGAATGAAATTTATCCCCACACCATGCCACACTCCAGAGATAACCAGCGCAGCAAATAGATTAAAACTTTTGCGGATAGCTCCCTTTTTATTCCCTCCCAGAGGAATATAAACATAGTCACGAATAAAGGTGGACAGGCTAATATGCCAGCGATGCCAAAACACCTGTAGGTTCTCAGCCAGATAAGGGGCATTAAAATTCTGCGGCACTCTGAAGCCAAGTAATAACGCTATCCCTGTTACCAAATCGGTATAACCGGAAAAGTTAAAATAGATATTCCATGCATAAGCATAAATCGCTACCAAAACCTGACCTGCATGATAATCAGCCGGATCCTCAAATACCGGATTAACGAAATTTTCAGTCAGGGTTGCACTGAGCAGAAATAGCTTTCCAACAGCCAGCGCAATCAAAAGCAAGGCTTTCAGGGGTTCCAGAATGATTCTGGATGATGCCTGAATCTGTGGTAGAAAATCTTTGGCCCGATTGATAGGCCCTGCTACAAGGCTTGGGAAAAAGCAAAGATACAGCATAACGTCAGGCAATGAGGCGGGTGAAATTTCTTTCTTACAGACAGAAACCACATAACTGACTGAGTGAAAAACATAAAATGACAACCCTAACGGTAATAACAGTTCAAGAACCGGTAGCTCTACATTAAGACCTATACTACCTAATGCCTGTTGTATTGCCTCCTGAAAGAAAGAATAGTATTTAAATGCAGTAAAACAGCCAAGGATACCCAATGTCAGTAAAGTAAATATAATTTTATGGGATAAATACCGACTGAGAATATTGGCTAAAAAGTAAATAAACAGAGTGTAGATGAATAGAACATAAACAAAATTTTCTGCAAAAGAGAATATAAATAAATAACTAACTAAAATTAACAATCCATTTTGTAGCCTGGGGGCTTTCTGTAACAGCCAGTAAACAAAGAGCAGAATAACAAATGCTCCAAGAAACTCAAAAGAAAAGAAGTTCATATTAGGCTCTAGCTAACCATTTATCATTGTAGGAAAAACACAATCCCGATCCCCCCTATGTTATGGAATTTGTTTATATTTACAATAGATAATATGTCGATTGCTTTTTTATTAGCTATATACCGTTTCCTCTGGAATGTACTCCAAAATCTATTAACTGAAGATGTCGTAATAAAAATAATCCACAGCGTAATTAATACGGTGCGGATTATTTGATGAATTACCATATAACTTGCCTTATTGGCTATAACTATCGTATTCCAGTACCTGTGAAATCAATTCCTTATTTCCATCAAATACCTGATGTAAATAACGATTATAAACAGCACCTAATTCCGAATAACCATGCAAATTATCGATAAGTTTGCTGGTATTCAGCGGCTTCTGCTCTGTTCGTTGTCTGGCCCGAGAAATACGCAGTGACTCATAAGCACGGTGCGTATTCATATTTTTCATATAGGCAATGACCGAATCTTCAATCGTATCATAGACGGAATAGCCTTTGACTTTCCCTTTGGCACGACCACATGATCTACAGCGCATTCCAAACAGGTTATTGTTTTTCTGCGCGAGTTCTGAGGTTCCCCAACCAGATTCTGCTGCGGCCTGAGTGGCAACAAAATGGGTTGGAATGATGTCAACTCGACTAATTAACTTTTGCCAATTGGTGCGTTGTGGTGAGGTACAAGTCATTTTGTAATCAGAACAGATCCTTTGCAACCTCCTGATATCCTGTGCAGACCATTTAGAAGTATGATGGTGTGACAGAACCCATTTACGGTCTCGCATAATCTGTTGATTATGCTTATCAATTACAGGAACAACAAGGTTCAAAAACGCTTTCTTTCTGGGCACGCCAGAAGGGTATTTTCGCAAATCAGGCAAATGATGTTTGATGCCACTGTGAGAATACTCTTCCATTTTTGAGCTATTTTTTGAAGCACTGCTCAAACCAGTAAAGATTAAAGAGAGAAAGAAAGCGAAGACCGCAGTTGTCCTCATCATTCGAGAGGGCATTTGCTTCTCCTCGTTTTATTACTCTGGGTGAAAACACACGAATATTAACAAAGCAATTAACCTATAGCTATCTTTATTCGTGATTCGCACAAACTATTTACGTAACGAATATTAGCACGTTACTGATAATAATCTATATTTTTCACTCAACATAGTAAATAAGTGTAATGATTATTGGGTTTTTATCCCGAAATAACACATATTAACATATTAATTTATGGCCTAAAAATAGGAAACTTATGTTCAGAAAAACATTATCAACCCATTTATTTTAAATAAAAAAATCACCATCCACCCATGTTCACTCAATTGATAAAACATTAGCGATACTACATGAATTATCAGATATGATTTTATCTATTTCTCATTATCTATTTTGCTGGTTAGTTATATTTAAACAATAAAGTTAAATAAGTAATAGGGCTATTCTAAATCATTTGATTTAATATAACTTCATCCATAGTTATCCTATCAAGAATAATTGAACCTGATTCTTTCATTATCATTAAATACATTCGCGAGTAAAAAAATACATTATAATATCGGTAAAATATTATTTTCTACGGTAGTCAATATATTCTTTTGAACCAATTAAAACGATATCAATTGGAAAATAATTAGGGAGCCTGGGCTCCCTAATTGGATATGATAAGAAATCAACGGAAAACTACAACCACTTGGCAACCCCGCCATGGCGAGAGCATGCACCTTTACGTGATTTGCTCTTACTATATGTTCCGTCTTTACAAAGTGCGGTATTCACCGCTTTTGTTGGAATCGCTTTCCTTTTCTTTGTTGATTTCTTACTGTTCTTCTGCACTTGTTTTTCTAATGAACCGGTTTTATTTTTTACCGATTTTAAACTTTTTTCCACGGGTATTACAGGCTTAGAAACAGGTTCTGTTGGTACTGCTGGCGCTGCAAGTACTGCACTTGAAAACAACACCAGTAATGCCGCAACTGATAACTTCAAGTTCTTCATATATAAATCCTCTGGTTAGAAGTACTTTAACCCGAAATCAACTCTTGCAGTTTGGAGTATAGCTTTGAATGATGCGATTACAAACTTAACATAAATAATGGTTACAACTTAATATACTATGAAAACATTTATTCAACGTAAGGGAGAAATAAAAAATCAAGTTTAATTATATAGTAATCCAATACCTGTTTCTGACTGGAAAAACAAAGAGGATTGATTCATTGATTTATAAAAATTAAATGGCTATTTAATATTTATTAAAACCAGATAAATTCATTTATTTTCTTAAAATAAGAAAAAAACAAAATGACCATGAATTCACAATTTCATATGAAATTTGTTATTCAATTAATTATTAAAAATCATCAAATATTGTTTTTATTTGAATGAATATGTTAAAGAGTAATTAAAGATGTTTCTCTGGTAATTAAGGCTGGTCAAAACCAGCCTTTAAATCTTCGCTAATATCAGGCCTTAAACGTAATCCATGGCCTGACTCTTGCTACTGATTTAATTAATCCAGCTTGTTCCTGAACTTCGATGACTGGTCAGGGCAACCGCATGAGTTACAAAAGTGTTAATTTAAACAATTGGTCAACATAAAAATCTTGATCAATTCACTTTAAATGATTAATTATTGAGCGTTAAATTAAGCCCCTATCATGTTACGTCGGCTTAAATATTGAATGTTGAATCTATTTTGAAATATTTATTTAACAAATAATCAACTCATGCGGAAGCCCTGGATGACTGGTGTAATGGGTTTATAAGCAGAAGGTGCCTCTTCCCGTAAACGCTCACTTTTCAGAGTAATGCACTGCCACGGCAAGCCATGATTTTCTGGTGGCTTTAGAGCCTTACTACGCATCTCCTGACGGCGCACTGAACGACCGGCACCATGTGAGCATGACCATAACCAGTCAGAATGACCTTTTCCCATGACGAGATAAGAATAATTCCCCATTGAACCGGGAATTAATGCCAATTCCCCGGCTCGTGCCGGAGTTGCACCTTTACGGTGAAGGTTCATTCCCTGTTCAGGGAAAATAATATTATGTGAGAGATCGACAAGCAGACGGCTTTTATCCTGTTCGAATACCTTTTGCCATTTCGAACGCACTAATTCAGTTAACACAATACGATTCGCCCACGCATAACGTGCAGCAACACCCATCGCCAATAAGTATTCCCGAGCATGCTCCGCCGTCAGACCAAACAGACCGGAAGCCGGATATTTTTCTGTCGCAGGCCAAAGTGCCTTCGCTTTATCAGACCAACGCTGACCAACATAGAACCCAACATCCCGTGAGCCGGTATGGATCATTATCAATATATCACCCTCGCGCAGACCAGCAGCATAAGCCGCATGCCTGTCGAAAATAGTATCCACGATCTGTAACTCAACAAAGTGATTACCAGAACCAACCGTTCCCAGACTGGCTGGCCGGATAATTTCCCGTTGTTCAAAAAACGCTTCCGGAGCATATCGACTATGAGCTTTTACTGCATGTGTACTCAATACTGCGTTTAATTCAGCATACATCCGGCTGAAATCAGCCTGCTGCCAAATTCCCTGTCGGGGTAATTCCTGCAACCACACAGCTAACCCCTCGTCAAATAAGGCGCTAAATGATTGCGGAGTAACAGGGACATTGCGTTGATCCAGTAGTAAGACGTTTTTTAGCTGCTGAACCAATGCTTCTTTCTGGCTGTTTGCTTCTTCATAGCTCAACCCAGTTGTCAGCAGACGCATACCACAATTAATATCCGTACCAATTGCAGCAGGGATCACTAAATCTTCTGTGGTTGCCACAACACTGCCAACAGGCGCTGTCGTGCCGGGATGAAAATCTGGCGTTGCTCGAGCCTGACAAACTTTTGCATCACTGCCGGGAACCCGAACCGCAGCTAAATCAAGCAATTGCTGTACAGCTTTTTCTTCCAGTGGCAAAGATTCCGGTAACAGGACTTTGGCTTCTACCTGATTTTGATTGAAATGATAGGTATTGTTTTCGTAATAAGTTTCAATTCCCTGACGGGAAAGACGTTTTTGTAAACGATTTAATGTAGACATGTAAGCTACCCAGAAAAACAAAAAATCGCTTCTTCCGTTTTGAGTGGGAAGAAGTCTTGTTTTTCCTGCAGCAGCATAATTCAGGAAGGTTTGAGCTGGATATACTAGTTGTAGAAATTCAGGATGTAAAGAGGATTCATTAATCTAATTGTTAAATTTTAATCCTTGCTTAATTGAACTCTTCTCTGTTTTGCTCATCTGGCTGCGACCTATCAATCATAAAATCAGGTGTAGGATTTTCATCATCAAACCAACTGTCCCAATGATCTTTATTTTGACATCTCAATTTGAATACCTCTTTTTATAACATTAATACTTGGATTCACATATTAAAAAAGGGAGTCAAATGCTCCCTTCTAGCTAAATTTAATACTGAATTACTGACCAGCTTTCAGTTTCTGGAAATAGTCTTCATATAGGACATTGGCATTACCAACGTCACTCTGCCATTCCCCTTTCTGGATCACCGATTCATCAGGATACAGTGATTTATCCCCTGATACAGAAGCTGGCAACAATTTTTTGGCAGCCAAATTCGGTGTCGGATAACCGATGGTTTCTGCAACTTGGGCCGCAATCTCTGGACGCAGCAAGAAGTCAATCAGCTTCATCGCACCTTCGACATTTTTGGCATTTGCCGGAATAGCCAGACTATCCATCCAGAAAATTCCGCCTTCTTTCGGCCAGATAATATCGATAGGCGTTCCCGCCTGACGTGCAACATAAGCAGAACCTGTCCACATCATGCCGACATCAACTTCACCTTCCATAAATGGATTAGCAGGGTTATCTGAATTGAACGCCAGTACATTTGGCATCAGCTTTCTCAGTTCCTGATACGCCGCTTCAATTTCTTTCGGATCTGTCGTATTGCCGGAATACCCCAGCTTCAGCAACGCCATCTGAAAGACTTCACGGGCATCATCCGTCAATACTAAACTGTTTTTGTACTCAGGCTTCCAGAACTCAGCCCAAGAAGTCAGCGTTTTTGGATCGATATTATCGCTGTTAACACCAATCGCTGTCGCACCCCAAATATAAGGAATGGAATATTCGTTTTTCGGGTCAAACGACTTATGCAGTAGATTAGGATCAAGATTATGGAAATTCTTGAGCTTACTAGTATCGATTTTTTGCAGCATCCCTTCTTTGCTCATCTTGGAGACAAAGTAAGTAGAGGGCACAACCAAATCATAAGCGCCATCTTTATAAGTTTTCAGCTTGGTATACATGCTCTCATTGGATTCATAGGTGGAGTAAATCACCTTGATTCCGGTTTCTTTAGTGAACTGGTTGAGCAAACCAGGCGGAACGTATTCAGTCCAGTTGTAAAAATAAAGTGTCTTGCCATCATTCTCGGCAGCAGCATTTACCGAACCAATGCTTAATGCCATCATCCCGGCGGCTAACAGATAGAACCACTTTTTCATGCTGTTTTTCATGTAGTGTTTCCCCGCAGTTGATGCGTTATTATCGCGTCATTCCCATATACAGCAGGCTCGATATAAACCTACCCCAAAAAACGGCTATTATAAAAGCGCCCTTTCATGGGGTAAAGCCGCTTATCATGTGTAAGCCTGTGAATTGTACAATTAGATGGCTTCAGTTGTACAATGAATAAAAACCATACATATAAAGTTAAGAAGGAACATCATGGATACATTTACTATTTCACAAACTCGTGAAAACTTAGCTGCTGTTATCGATAAAGCTGTAGCTGGTCAACCAGTGGAGATCACTCGACGTGGCAGAGAACCGGCTGTAATTATTAGTAAAAAAGAATTTGAAGCACTTCAAAAAGCAAAATTGGATGCCGAATTTGCTGATATCGTCGGGCTATTCGATAAATCAAACAGAGAATTAACAGATCGATGATTAGGCACGTCACTCCAGATGAAGTCATTGCTCTTCATGATTACCTTTTACGTCGCTACGCAGGAGTATCCGGAATGAGCGATTCAGGCAGGGCTGATGCAATTGTCAGCCGGGTAATGAATCGAGAATTTTACGAAGGCATCACCGATATTTACGAACTCGCTGCAACATATTGGCTTGCTATCGCTCGTGGCCATATTTTTACGGATGGTAATAAGCGTACAGCACTGAACACCACAATGCTGTTTCTGAAACGTAATGGGGTAGAAGTTTATGACCACCCAGAATTAGTGGAGTTAACCGTGAAAGCGGCTAAAGGGGACTTTATACCTAAGCAGCTGGCAGTAAAGCTCCGAGAATATTTCGAACCGAAGCTCAACGCTTAGAAAAGCGCAGCCCAATCTGACTGCGCTTAATTTAGATTGCCTCTAAGACTTACCCGTGCGATCACGCATCACAAATTGGCTAATCAGCACCAATACCAGTGACAAAGCCAACAAAATAGCAGCTAATGCATTCACTTCCGGTGAAACTCCTACTTTCACCATTGAGTAAATTTTAAGTGGCAGAATTTCATAACTCGGCCCTGTCACAAATGAAGAGACAACCACATCATCCATGGACAGAGTGAAGCTCAGTAACCATCCCGCCATAACTGCTGGCATCGCCAGTGGCAGGATAATCTTACGCAGAATCGTTAATTCACTTGCTCCCAAATCACGGGCCGCTTCCAGCATTTTGACATCAAAATCGTTCAGGCGGGAATAGACTGTCACTACCACAAACGGCAGGCAAAAAGTGATGTGCGAAAACAACAGTGACCAGAAGCCCAGTGACACTCCCAGCAACATAAACAGTACCAGCAGTGAAATCGCCATCACGATATCCGGTGACATCATCACCACAAACAGCATCCCACTGACAAATTTTTTGCCACGGAATGAATAACGATACAGCGCAACTGCCGTTAATGAACCAATCAATGTAGCAAATGTTGCGGAGACAACAGCCATTGTCAGGGAGTGTCCTGCTGCTTGCAGCAGACTGTCATTATTAAATAACAGGCTGTACCATTCGGTTGTAAAACCCTGCCAGTTGATACCAAAGCGTGATTTGTTAAACGAACTTACCAACAGAATGATAATCGGGATATACAGGTAAGCGTAAACGATGGTCATGAAGCCACCGCGCAACAGGCGTCCGATCATTCCAGCTCCACCTTCTTGTTCAGCAGTTTAGCCGCACGATAGTAGATCCACAGCATGATACCCATTACCAACGTCAGACAAATACTGGTTGCCGCACCAAACGGCCAGTCGCGAATATTGAGGAACTGACTTTTAATGACGTTACCAATCAGCAGGTTTTTCGCACCACCCATCAGATCAGAGACATAGAACAGCCCCATTGCCGGCAGCAGAACTAAAAGACAGCCAGCAACAATACCCGGCATCGTCAGTGGAATGATGATACGGATAAAAGTCTGCAACTTCCCTGCTCCCAAATCGCGAGCGGCTTCCAGACAAGGTTTATCCAGCTTTTCAATACTCGAATAAAGAGGCATCACCATAAATGGCAACAGAATATAAACCAGCCCTAACACCACGGCTTCCGGGGTATACATCAGGCGCAGCGGCTTCTCAATAATCCCTGTCCACAACAGAAAATCATTCATGTAGCCACGGGTGCTGAGAAACATCTTCAATCCATAAATACGGATTAGCGAGTTTGTCCAGAATGGCAGAATAAGCAGGAACAGCATCAGTGGACGCAGTTTTTTCGGCATCCGCGCCAGAAAAAAGGCAAACGGATAACCGATAACCAGACAGCACAGCGTTGCAATAACCGCCATATTCAGCGAGTGTATTAACACTTCTGCATATAGTGGGTCGAACAGGCGGCTATAGTTGTCCAGAGAAAAGACCATCTGTACCAGATTGGCATCATCACGCGTCAGAAAACTGGTGCCGATAATCATCAGATTCGGCAGAAAGACAAACAACATCAGCCAGGATACAATGCCTGTAATGACGATGTTCTGGAATAGTTTACGCGACTTCTTCATCGACCAGCACAACCTCCCAGCTTTCTACCCAAGTGACTGCGATCTTCTGGTTCAGGGAATGGTCAACATCCGGATCATCTTCGTTAAAGAATTCACTTACCATCACCATTTTGCCGTTTTCCATTTCGACCACGGAATCCAGCGTCATTCCCTTATAGTTACGTTCGCGAACATAACCAATCAGTCCCGATACCTGCTCACCATTATTGATCTCTTCTACCCGTAGATCTTCCGGGCGCAACAACACCTTCAATGTTTGCCCGGCGGTTACGGGCAGATCGGTGAAAATGTCACACTCGTGGCCTTCTACATCGGCACGTATCCGCTGATCATCAATACGGTGTAATACTTTGGCGTCAAAGATATTAATTTCGCCGATAAAGCGGGCAACAAACAGATTTTTAGGCTCTTCGTAGATCTCTCGCGGAGAACCATCCTGTTCGATACGCCCATCGCGCATAACCACGATGCGGTCAGACATGACCAGCGCTTCTTCCTGATCATGCGTGACGAAAATAAAAGTAATACCGAGTTTACGCTGGAGCGCTTTCAGCTCATTCTGCATCTGCTTACGCAGCTTATAATCGAGCGCTGACAGTGACTCATCCAGCAGGAGAACTTTGGGTTTATTCACAACCGCACGGGCTATCGCCACACGCTGCTGTTGACCACCGGAAAGCTGTGCGGGCTTACGTTGAGCAAACTCTTCAAGCTGTACCATACGCAGTGCTTCTTCAACACGCGGAGCAATCTCTTTTTCCGGTGTTTTCTGCATACGCAGTCCAAAGGCAACGTTTTCAAATACGGTCATATGAGGGAACAGGGCATAACTTTGGAAAACCGTATTAACATGACGGTTCTCGGCCGGGATATCAGTAATATCCAGCCCTTCCAATAAAATTTTGCCGCTATCAGCATCTTCCAGCCCGGCGATCAGACGAAGTACTGTGGTTTTACCACAACCGGATGGACCAAGGATGGTCAGAAACTCGCCATCATTGATTGTCAGATCGAGCTGTGAAATAACTTGCTTGCCGTCGAAGCCTTTACTTAAGGACTTTAATTCAACGAGTGGTGTCAGAGAGGTATTCTCAGTCATTTATGCTATCATCTATCCCTTGGAATAATGCAGATAGAACCGCCACGGGAAAAGACTGTGTCAGCTAACAGGAAGCATTATTTCTCCGCTGAAGCTCAAAGCCAGTGGCGCCGGTTGAAATTACGAAGCGCGCATAATAAACGCAGTACGCCGAAATTGAAAGCCGAAATATGGCAATATGCTATTTTTTATTAACATTTCATGTATGTTCGCATTTCAGGTCATTTTGAACCGGATTTCTCCAGTCTGTAACACGCTTTTATTGACTATTTTTCAGTCAGCAAAGACAGTACACCGCCTTTCTTTCCAATACAACATACTCAAACCTTTTTCAGACCAAGAATTCACATTCAGAAATAGAATATTTCTTTGATAAGATAATTTATTAATCTATTCATATGATTTTTTATTATTCTAATAATGAACTTTATAATCGTTTAATTTAACTGAAATTAAAATAATTAAGATCGCTATCACTCTTTCAGGAAATAATATAAAACGTTACTTTACACATTAACTATTTATCGATACTTTCCTGACAATACAGGTGATTAGCAAATGTTACCTGAATAATAAAA